>DAOTMQ010000081.1:0-13961 GCA_035450385.1 Kiritimatiellia bacterium
CAATGCGCGCGAAGTCGCACGCTTCCGACTTCCGGTAGGCGAGGGTCGGCTCCTGTTGCAAAGCGATCACATGTTCGCGCTCGTTGCCGTGCCGCCCCAGAAACAGATCCGGCCGACGCCGCTCCACGCAGTAAAACCCCGAGGTGCGTCCCTTGTCATCAACCACCTCGATATAGAGCCACTCCTCCCGACGCGCGTCGCGCGTCCGGAAGCTGAGCCGCTCAAACGCCGCCGGTGCCGACAAACGCCGTCGCAGCCAGACAAAACAATTGGCGGGGCTCCGCGTATCAGCATCGGCGGCGATCTCGATCCTATTCGTGCCGGCCGTCACAAACGACGAGATATCATACGTCTCCGCATCCCACGTCGTATCGCCCACGCTCACCGGACGCGCATTCACAATCAAGCGATAGCGGTCGTGTGCGTGGACACGCACCCAGGTCCTTGCAGGCGTATGCGCCAGATGAAACGTCCGCAAAAAGCGCGTCGGCTCCTCCGCAGGTGCCGGAAGTTCTGCCGCGATCCAGCGCGGTTCCGGCGCGGCGTTGGCGCGCATCAGCACGGGACACACTGCAAGCACCACGATAAACAAACGCAGCTTACAGATCCGTGGCGATCCATTGTGGATCATAAAGCGTCTCCTTGCAACCCGCTCGTCGAGAAGGTCGAGAAGGCCGAACCCCTGCGACACGACCGTCATGTAGTTGTGCCGCTGTCGTGTCCGCCTGATCGCGCCTGATTACGATTGGGCCTCTTTGATCACCGAGGTGGCAGCTTTGAGGATACCAGCCACATTCGCCAGATCCGAGGGGATGATCATGGTGTTATTGGTCTTGGCGAGCTTGCCGAATTCGTTCAGGTACTGCTGAGCGAGCTGCATGTTCACCGCGTTCAGGCCGCCCTGCTCATTGATCGCCGCAGCCACTTGGCGAATACCGCTGGCCTGCGCCTCCGCTACCAACAAGATTTCCTGCGCACGACCGCCCGCTTCGTTGATGCGCTTCGTTTTCTCGCCTTCGGAGATTGCGATCGCCTGCTGCTTCTCACCTTCAGCGCGGTTGATCTTGGCCTGGCGGTCGCCCTCGGACTCGGCGATCAGGGCGCGCTTTTCGCGCTCGGCGCGCATCTGCTTCTCCATCGCGTCGCGGATCGTCTGGGGCGGCGTGATGTTTTTGATCTCATAGCGCGTGACCTTGACGCCCCAAGGGCCGGACGCCTTGTCCACGGCCTCGACGATCGCGCTGTTGATGTGCGTACGTTCCTCAAAGCTCCGGTCCAGCTCCAGTTTGCCCATCTCGGAGCGCATGGTGGTCTGCGCGAGCTGCGTGGTGGCGAAGAGGTAGTTGCCGATGCCGTAGGAAGCTTTGGCCGGATCCATCACCTGAAGGTAGAGAACACCGTCCACCTCGACGGTGATGTTGTCGCGCGTGATGCACTGCTGCGGCGGCACGTCGATCGCCTGCTCCTTGAGTGTGTGTCGATACGAGACACGGTCAAAAATCGGCAGCAACACGTGGAAACCCGCCTCGAGCGTGCAGCGGTATTTACCCAGTCGCTCCACGATGAACGCTTGCTTTTGCGGCACGACGCGCACGCACTTATAGAGGGTGTAAACCACAACGAACGCAATCAGATAACCGATGTATTGAGGCTGCATGATTTTTTCCTTCTCTTTTCAGGATGCCGCGCCGGCCCGATCCGTCGGGCGGGTCTGACATCCTTGTGAACGTTAGACCGCTTCAACCCGAAGCGTCAGATTCTTTTTACCGGTCACCCGGACCGACGCGCCGACATCGAACTCACTTTCGGCCTCGGCAGTCCACGTCGTACCGCCCAGTTCGACCCGCCCCGGCCTATTCGGTGCGATGGGCTGCGTCACCAGCGCCAGCTTGCCGGTAAAACCGTCGTCGGGATCGTCCGAAACCTTACTCGTCCCGTCGAAAACCGACTTGAAGCTCTTTCGCAGCAGCACGATGTAGAGCACCGACAACACAGAAAACAAAATCCACTGCCAACCCTGCGCGAGCGTCGGCATCAGCCACACGACCAGGGCCACCGTCAATGCGGCCAATCCGAAGAACAGCGACACCAAACCCGGCGTCATGATCTCAATGAGGATCAACGCCACACCGGCGTATAGCCAATAAACTGCTGTCATTTGCATCCGAGCACCCCCTTATGGGTTCCACACATCATCACGGGCTTAATTAAATCAGGTCACCCCACCGCTTGGCAAGGACGTATTGCGGGTAGGGCGGAAAGAAATCAGAAATAAGAAGTAATGGGGCAAGACACTCTTTTTGGACTGAAACCAAGACGCATCTGACGTGTCACGGAATCTCAATGCGTGCGCGTGCGGCCTTTTTTTCGCTACGCTTACGCTTTTCGTCAAGCATCCGCGCTTTCTGGCGGCGGGAGCGGCGTCGTTTTTGGCGGCGGATTTTTTCGGCGGCCTGACGGCGCGCTGAAAGTTCGCTTTTTGCGCGCTCCAAGATCTTCTCGGCCAACTCGCGGCGCGCGAGCCAGCGGTTCGCCTCGCGCGAGCGGCTGAGACCGTATTTGACCATCACGCCGCTGGGCGTGTGGTGGAGGCGAACGGTCGATGAGGTCTTGTTGGTTTTTTGTCCGCCGGGGCCTGAACCCAGAATAAACGACTCCTGAAGGTCCTCCTCGAAGACCGAGGCCAAGGCCATGCGCGCTTTGATTTTGTCTATCGTTTCCGGACTGAGCAAAAAGACTCCTGACGCCGCAATCGAAAATGCTGAAGATGGTGCGCCTGGCGGGGATTGAACCCACAACCTTTGGCTTCGGAGGCCAACACTCTATCCAATTGAGCTACAGGCGCGCAAAACGGTTTCCTATATTACGGGCTGAGGTTCCAAACTGCAAGGAGGATTTGGGCAGCAGCAAAATTGGTCGAATGGGAATTCTATATCTGAAACCTTTTTGATTGTAACAGAGGACATCTGCATCTCTCCTTACGATCAACTCTCAAAAGCATTAACGCCGTAACCGGGTCTCGCGTCAGCAGTAGCGGTTGCTAATTTCTGCGATACCTGCGGTGCTGACTTCGTAAACGACGATCCTACTGCCGTTTTCGAACACCATCAAACGACCGTTCGCGTGCTTGAAACATCTGACATAGTCATGGTCGTCGTTCTCCCTCTCGTTTCGTTCGCCTTTCACTGGCATTTCTTCTTCTGATCCTCAGGGTGACTGGAAAAACCCTGCACCCATGATTGCTGTCATTATGCGGAGACAGATGAAACCTGTCAATCCTGCAAAAAAACGCGCGCAGACGTATGGGGGCACGGGTTTTCCAACCCGTGGCACGGACAGGAATGTCCGTGCTCCTTTCCCTGCCCATAACTTGGTTTTTTTTCTCCTAAATCCTAAATCCTAAATCCCAAATCCGCGCGTAGCGCGGCTGCGCGGTGCTCGGATTTAGGAGTTTTTCACTTCTGCGTTCTGCGTTGGACGTTCGGCGTTCGGCGTTCACAAAACGGCGGCGTGAAACGCCGCCCGGACGAGCAGACGCTCGTCCCTCCCAGTTCCTACTTGAACGTTCGGCGTTCCAATCGATCCCGATCCCGATAGCGATACCGATTTGGATGAAGCCTGTTTCCCAAAACACCTGTCCCTTAGTTGGTTCGCATTTTTCGTGTACGGGCGCAGAGCGAGGGACTGTCATTTTTTCTGCTTCTTCGATGCTTCGATAGTCTTGCGAACACTCTCAACAGCAGGGGCGACCTGCGGCATCTCATCCGGGGTAATAAAAAAATCCTTTTCCCCAAAGCATTTCGGATCGAAAACGATAACCGATGTGTCGTTCGAGGTGTCGACGAAATAGACGCAGGTTCCGTTCTTTTCGTCCTTCCATAACTCGACCGATACACGTTCAAGTTCGGTGTTCAAGCGCAAAATTTTTTCGTCTGCCTGTTTCACGAGGTTCCTTGCAAGGGCGTCATGAATACGTTTAACCAACTGCTCGTCTCGTTTACCTCCATGCCCAATCCCTTTGGTCACGGCTCTTAAGTGGTCATCAACAAAATGGTACTGATAGCAGACCAAAGGCATGACGTCGCCTTTCACCTCGGTCAGAACGACAGCATTCGTGTTTCTCGATCCCATCGCACCTTGAAGTTTCTTGGCTGCCGGCCTGTTAGGCTGGATCGCGTCGCGAGTCATGCCGAGAGTCACATTCTCTGGGAAGACTAGCGTCGTGTATTTTTCGCCGTGACCGGCAGCGTGGGTGACAACCACACCGACGACGCACCACACTACAAGAAACATTCTTCTCATGGTTTTTCTCTCTGAGCTTATTGGGGGGGTGACCCTGTGCCTGACCCTTTCACGCCTTTAGGAGGGGCTTCGCGAACTGCAGGATATTTACTCTTCATTTCTGCCTCTTTGCGATCAAGGGCTGTTTCTGATATCCACTGTTTCTCTCCGTCGATCTCAATGAACGCGGAACGGTTGACTAGCACCAACCTGGCAGACGTATATCGATATTTCTCGACCATTCGAAAGCCGCCTTGGCCGGGATGTCGCCACCGGACAACGATCTCCGCTCCTGCATCATCCGGAAGTACATCAACTCCCTCAAAGATGGGTGTAACACCTTTGACATTGGTGTTCGCCTCACGGAGAAGGCGAACGTTGCCTTTTTCATCACATTCTGCAAAATCAATGAGATCCCCCTCGCCTCCTGATCGACAATACTTGAGAACATACAGATCTTTTAGCCCTGATATCTTTACAGTGGATTCTCCTGAGAACTTGTAAACCCCCTCCCACGTGCGATGTGTTCTGGAAGGAAGCGCCCTGCGCTCAAGAACATTCGTCGCTCCATGGGCCGACAAAACGCCTGAAAGAAGGGATGCAAACATAGATATAAAAGTGATCAACAGCCTGATCGTTTTCATGAATCGTTTCAAATTACCTGTCCCCTAGTTGTCTATTTCGTGTTTTCAGGGCTACCCTCGATGCCCCGCGACTCCGGCGCGACCTTTCCCTGTTTGGCGTTTTCGACCTCGCGGAGCAAGGTATGAATGTCGATTATATGGTTTTCATCATCGTAGGGCTGGCCGTCATGCCGACGAAAGAGGTCGAGCAATTCCAAGGCCTTTTTCCGCGTATAGTCGTCGCGACTCAGGAGACCCTCGCGCAGGATGGGGTAACCGATCAGCCAGCCCATATCCTCGGCGAAGATTTTAGCGTAGACGATACGAACCCAGAGCGAGTAGCGGAAATGCTTCAGTATTTCAGGCGCATCTTTACGTGACTGTGACTCCGCGGCCGACGAGCATTTAGCGGTTTGTAGGTACCTGTTCCGGATTTGGCAGGCGACCAGTTCGTTCGTGGCCGCAGACTCGCGGAGCAGGGCCCGGATGTCGACCCGTCTGCCCGAGCCGTCGAAAGGCTTGCCGTCGAACGCCCTGAACCCGTCGAGCAGGGTCATGGCCTGATCATAGTGATCGCCATCATAACTTCTCCACAGCAGGCCTTCGCGCAGGACCGGGTAGCCGCCGGGGTCTCCCTTTTCAAGACAATCCTTGGCGATCGACAGCCTCGCGGACAGGTCGCATTCGGGGTCAAACATCTCTTCCCGCCGGAAGCGTTCGGCGGCGTCCTTGTCGTAACGCTCCAGAACTTTTCTACAACGAATTTTTATAGACCAGTCGTTGTTAGCCTGATAACAGCAGATCAAAGCGTTAGTCAACTCGGGGAACCGATGATGATCGATATCAAGCCTTGCCATGGCGCAAAGGATTGAGTCTAACTCATCCCCTTCAGCCGTATTCCGGACCGCACTCTTCAGCTTGCCGGCCCGCGCCGACATGTCGCGCACAAACATGCGGATGTCCGGAGCCGCTTTGGACTGCTGCAGGACCTTGGCACAAAGATACCGGACAACCCAATCCTCGCTCTGCTTGTAGCACCGGACGATCTCGTTCGTCAATTCGGGAAAGGCGCGGCCCGACTCGACAAGAACGGTAAGCGTGACATATACGACCGCACTTGCCTCACTGAATCTTACAAGACCTTGCCGTCCCCGCATGTCTTTCGGCACGCGCTTTGTCATGAAGCTTTCAAGCGCTTTCGGCGAGCGCAGACTTTCAACGAGGTTGGTGTAGTCGGCTTGCTTGCCTGTCACGATTTTGTACGAGGTTGCGCCATAGTCGTAACGGTACTCATGCAATTTGTTCTCGAGAAGCACCGATTGCCGCTCCGCTGCTTCGCGCTCACTTTGTCTGAGGGATGCGGGCTGAACATTCTCGCCAGCCCTGCAATTGCATACGGAAGCAGCGACAGAGGCCGTCAATAAGACAGGGATCAAGAATCTTTCCGTAATTGTCATGGCGTGAACCCTTTTGGCTTTTAAATACCCGTCCCTTAGTTGTCTCTCGCCATCACACATCTCCTTTTCGTCTGCATTCTAGCATCTTGTGTCGTCAACAGCTACTTGAATGTTGGTCGCCAGCAACCGAACGATTTCTCGATAGCACTTGTCAAACGAATCCGCCCGGCGGCGGGCTTGCCCCATGTCGAAAGTCGCGCACATGGCGGCTTGGTCGGAGGTTTCAGCATAACGCCGGGTGCGCGGCATCCGATCCGCAAGCCATTCCTTGGCACCACGGATGGCTTCGGGATCGGCAGGCGATTGAAGATCGTCGGGCAATCCGCGACATCCTCTAAGGGATTCCGCCGCAGCCAGAAACCAAGCCTCGAATTCACGCTTGGCGAGAACAACCGAAATGTCCATGTCCGAACGGGCGGCTTGGGCGCGGCGCAACAGCGCTGGGCCTTCCTTGGCGGGACAGCCATCATCGCAATCCAGCAAGACCAGAATGGTGCCGTCTTTCCCGACCTGACGGGCGGCAAGTTCGATGGAGCGCTCCAGTTCGCCGGGCCTGACAAGCTTCGCTGCTGAAACTCGAAGAACCGGGCGGATGTCGAGAGACAGCCCAGGATTCAACGTCGCTGCGATCCGGCGAATCAGGACGGGCACGGCCGAACACTCTCCTTCGCCTTCGACGATCAAGGCCACCCGGATCATGTCAGCACTCTCCCGATTCAAAAAGTTCAAGCTGGCGGGGCGAGACGCCCGAAACGGCTTGCTCGCAGGGGTCGAGCTGGTTGAGGCGGAGCAATTCGCCGACCGTATAAAGATTATCTCGAATCGCACTGCGTGCGACCTCGTCAACAGGGCCGATCTGCGTCTCGCCTGCAATCATCTTCACAGCAAGGATGTGGGAGTCCGAAATGTCCTTGTCGTCAAGAAGATCCGGACTGTGGCTAGTGACCAGCACCTGCATGTTGTGTGAAGCGGAACGCAAGGCGTCGCGAAGCACCCCGGCGGCTCCGGGGTGCAAGGCGACTTCCGGCTCCTCGATGCCCACCAAGCGAACCGCCTTGGCGGGATTCTCGGATGTCTGGGAAAGCGCCGACAAGACCCCCAAAGCGCGTAAGGTGCCGTCCGACATGTTTTCCGCAAGGAACCGCCACGGCGCGGCGTTCGATCCAACCTTCTGGCGAAACTCGAGCGTTTCCTTCTTCCCCACGTGGCGGACATCGACAGCCGTCACCCCGGGCACCACCCTCGCGAGGCTTTCCACCACATGGTCGCGAGCGGCCTGTGGCAGCTTGTCCAGAACGCTGGCGAGGTTGCGTCCATCGCGGTGGAGGACGTCTCCCGAGTCCGGCGGCTGCATGTCCCGGATTTCATCTGGATTCAGATTATAGAACCCCATGTGCGTCAGGCAGTCGTACAAAGGACGAAACTCCGGAAGCCCCGAAGCCGAGACAAGATAGAGCCGGTCGCTTGCGGCGGAGGGTGGGTTTGGTATGCTGGACGCCTTCACTCCGCCTTGTTCAACTACATAGAAAAACTTCTCTGAAAGCGAGTGCTTGGGGAAGACATGACATTCTTCTCGCTGGACTTCAAAGCCTCCCCTGGGCTTCGCCCCCACCTGAAACGCATAGGCGGCGCTCGCGCCATCGGGAAGCTCCAAGTCGAGCCGGATGCCAAAGTGCGTGGGGTGGCCTGACGAGCGCCGCCGCACTTCGTTGATCCCGCCTCGATCCCGCAAGGCATGGTCGAGCGACGTGTTGAGCGATTCCGTCACCAACCGCAAGGCATCGAGAAAATTGCTTTTGCCGGCACCGTTCTGTCCGACAAGAAACACCAGCGGACGAAGATCCACGGAACACCGCGCAATGCTTTTGTAGTTTCGTAAAACCACCCGCGAAATCAGGGTCGAGTCTTCCATGGCGTTTTTTTCCTTGTGATGATGACGAATGGGATGAACAACGTATGGAGAAGATATAACAATTAGCGCCCACAAATGCCAGAGCGAAACGATGGAAATGAGAAGAACGCCGAACGCCCAACGCCGAACACAGAGCGCAGAAGTGGAGCCTCAGATGCCTTACCACGGCAGTACGTTACCACACCGCGAAAACGCTTCGCAACCGCTCTCTGCCCAATGTCAAATTATCTCTGTCCAATGTCAAACTACGACCCCACCTCTCATTAAGGATAACGACGTTGACGTGTTGCGAGTGCTTGCACGTAGAAGCGATCAAGTTATTGGCAAAACGGTTTTCCCTGGGTTTGCTAGCGCGGGAAGGTTCCCCGAAGACATCCTGGGCGCATTTAGGTGTTATATAGCACAACTAGGGATTCGCATCATGTGGTGGGATCTTCCTGATTTCATATACGCCCTGCATTTCAGCAGCATCGATGGAGGGCATCAAATCATAGCTGTTAATGAGAAGATGCGAGGAGTCGATGAGGAGTGGACTGGGCTCCGAGATGTCAAGCCTCTTGTGCTTCATGAGTTAGCACACATCGTTCAAGAGCATCCGGCGGCTTACGTTCCTCCTGCGCATGAGGAAGAGCCAGAATTGAACCGATTCAAAATGCTGTACAATATGATTATGCACCACGCAATCGCCTCGCATACGCAATTCGAGAATGAGGCGGAGGTTTTTGCCGCTGCTCTAGGTTTCTGGCCAGGGAATGTCTTTTTGAGACAAATCAGTTGTTCAAAAGGGGATTTCCGTCGCGTTGCTAATTTTTTTAAAATGCCGATCGATTGTGCAATTAAATGGGCTATTCTTTCACAACCAAACCTTAATATCCACTACCTGAAGTTCAACGTGAGAGACCGCACGCCAGAAGATTATCATATTCCTGCGCATTACACGACCGAGGATTTCCCTTGGGATTTTCTTGCAGGAGGCATCGTCAATGTTGATGGAACAGCCGCAAAAAAGTGTTTGGACGCGCAGGATGATGCATTTGCCCAATCGCGAGCGCCATCGCCACAACGTACTGCTGAATACTGGTGTTATGCGTTTTATGAGCGTGTTTCTGCCAGTAAGTCTCGAACAAGCGATAAACTTCTTGTGGGCGGGTATCCTCTGAGCATTTATGGGATTCTAAAAGGAGAGGATCCGGCAGATCCAAGGTAAGTCTTCGGATCACCCGAATTGTTTTATTTCTAAAACAGCCTTCGGTGCCTTTTCTATTTGACGGATGCGGTTGCGACCCCGCCCATCAAGGATCCGTTTCGCGAAGCCATCGCGGAAGCCATTGAACCTTCCGTTGACAGCGTCAACATCCTGTTGGGCCAAAAAATGTCGGTTTCGGCACCATTTATCTGTGGCCTACAGGCATTATGCTGGGGGTTGTGGTTTGAGTTTAACATGAGACATTTCGTGTTTTCTGCAGCCTTAATGTGCGCGCTCGACCGGTACAAGGCTTTGCCGGTTCCAGGCCGCACTGCTCCCAGACCGCCGAAAAAGAGCCGGATGTCTGGCACGGATGGGCGGTCCGAGACGTTCCCCGCCCTCATGTTTGGACGCCGGTGAACCGGTTGGACACAGGCGCGTCCTCCACTTCCAGACACAGAGATATGGCCTCTTTGATGCGATCCATCAGCACATCAAGGGACTTGGCCTGCGTGTGGCACCCACGCAGGGCGGACACGGACGCGATAAAATAACCGTCCTCATCCTGCTCAATCACAACGCTGAATTCTCTCGCCATCACACATCTCTTTTTCGTCCGCATTTTAACATCTTGTGTCGTCAACAGCTACTTGAATGTTGAGCGTTGAGCGGCGAAGTTTTTTAACGCAGACGCAGACGCGGAGACGCAGAGATTTTTGCAGGGCACCGGCATCGCTATCGGTATCGGGATCGCTATCGCCGCGAGTCGCATGCCGCGAGTCGCGAGTCAACCTCTCTTATTGCGACCACCCAGTGGTCGCAATGATGAGTGTAAAAACGGCGCTGAGCGAGACGAATCATGGGCTGGAGGGCGAGCGTCCCCGCGAGCCGCCCTCCGCGCATAGCGCGGAGGAAAGCGGTGCCGCGACCCGCGCACAGCGCGGCTCTTGTCACCGCACTCCAGATCTCGGGCGCAAAAATTCGGAGTGCGACAGCAAGCAATATCCCGCGCAAAGCCGTTTTTTCGGCGTTGAACGTTGAGCGTTCTGATCGATACCGATAGCGATAGCGATACCGATGGCGATTTTGATACGTTGCGTGTCCACAATGTCCACAAAAAAAGTTGAGAGTTGAGCGTTTGATTTTTTAACGCCCAACTCTCAACTTTCAACGCCCAATGCAGTCTAGCGTCTGCTACGCAGGCGACCGTGCTTCAGGAAGCCGTCGTAGTTGCGCATCAGCAGGTGCGATTCCATCTGGCGCAGCGTATCGAGCGCGACGCCCACGATGATCAGCAAGCTGGTGCCGCCGAAGAACGACGCCATTTCCCAAGGCAGATCCATCATGCCGCGCAGGAATTGCGGCACGAGGGCGATGATCAATAGACCCGTGCCACCGATCAGGGTGACGCGCGTCATCAACGCATCCAGATACTCCGCCGTGGCGCGTCCCGGCCGGATGCCCGGCACGTAGGAACCCTCGCGCTTGAGGCTGTCGGAGATCTGCATCGCATTGAACTGGGTCGCCACCCAGAAGAAGGCGAAGAACATGATCAGCAGCGCGTAGGCCACGAGGTGCAACGGGCTGGTCATGTCGCTCAACTGCGCACCGAGCCACTTCAGCCAACCCAGCCACCTGATCTCGGCCGGAATGCGGCTTAAGAGCGCGGCGGGGAACTGGATGAGCGGACCGGCGAAGATGATCGGCATGACGCCGGTATAGTTCACGCGCAGCGGCATATAGGTCTGCTGCATGCCGTAGGAGTTGCTTCCGCGGGCAGAGCGGCGCGTGGAGTGGATCGGCACTTTGCGGACGCCCTGCGTGAGCATCACGGTACCCATCATGATCAGGAAGCCAAAGATCAGCAACAGAAGCAACTCGACCGGGCTACGGGTGGCGGTGATGCCGCCCAGCCCGAAGTAGCGCGTCCAGGCGCCAATGATCGCCACGGGCAGGCGCGAGGTGATGTTGATCATAATGATCAGCGAGGTGCCGTTGCCGACGCCGTACTGCGTGATCTGATCCGCCAGCCACATGACGAGCAGCGATGCGGTCGTCATGGCGATGACCGTCGTGATCTTGAACCCGATACCGGGCCGCGTCACAATCTGCACGCCGCCCAGACCGAACGACGCCGGATTTTGCAGCGCGGTGGCGAGAGCGAAGGCTTGGAAGACACAGATGCCGATGGTCAGGTAGCGCGTGATCTGCGCCAGCTTGAGACGGCCCGATTCGCCCTCGCGGCGCAGTTTCTCGAGCCCGGGGATTACCGCCGTCAGAAGCTGGATGATAATCGACGCACTGATGTACGGCCAGATGCTCAGGAAGCCGACCGCGCACTGATTGAGCGCGCCGCCGCTGAACACGTTGAACCAGTCCATGAGGCCGCCGCCTGCGCCGGCGGTCTCGCGGATACGTTCGAGTTCCTGCTGCAGGGTCATCCAGTCCACGCCCGGAGTCGGGATCATGGAGATCATCCGGCAGATGAAGACCAAGCCGACCGTAATCAGGATACGCTTCCGGAGCTCCGGGATTTTAAAGGTGTTCGCGAACGACTCTAACATGGCCATGATCGGACCTCTCAGACAATTTCGACACTGCCGCCGGCGGCCTCGATCTTTGCTTTCGCGGACGCGCTGACGCCGTTAGCCTTGACCGTCAACTTCTTGGTCAGATCGCCGTGGCCGAGGATTTTGACGCCGTCGAACTTCTTGGCATAAAGCCCGTTCGCGCGGAGCAGTTCCGGCGTGACTTCCGTACCGTTCTCGAAGCGCTCAAGGTCGCAGACATTGACCGGCGCGTAAACCACGCGCGTGGGATTGGTAAAGCCACGCTTGGGCAGACGCCGGATGAGCGGCATCTGGCCGCCTTCAAAGCCCAGTCTATGCTTGTGGCCTTTGCGGGCTTGCTGGCCCTTGTGGCCGCGGGTCGAGGTTTTGCCCATGCCTGACGCACGGCCGCGACCCACGCGTTTGCGCGTCGTGCGCGCTCCCGGGGTGTTTTTCAGTGATGACAGATCCATTGCGAAAACTCCTATGTTACGCGCGTGTGGCGGCGATCTCCTCGGCCGAGCGCAGTTGGTTCAGCGCGTCGACCGTGGCCTTGACCACATTAAGACGGTTCTTGCTGCCCAGCGACTTGCCGACGGCATCACGCACGCCAGCGGCCTCGAGGACGGGGCGCATGCCGCCGCCAACAATCAGGCCGGTGCCGTCCGGAGCGGGCTTCAGCAGCACACGGCCGCCGTCGCACACACCGGTCACCTCATGCGGGATCGTCTTGCCCGCGAGCTTGACGTGCATCATCTCTTTGCGCGCCGCGTCGCCACCCTTGCGGATCGCGTCGCTGACCTCATTGGCCTTGCCGAAGCCGAAGCCGACGCGGCCTTCGCGGTCTCCCACGACAACCACGGCGCTGAAGCTGAAACGGCGTCCGCCTTTGACCACCTTGGCGCAACGGTTCACAAACACGACGCGCTCGTCGAATTCGCTCTGCGCCTCATTCCGGGGAAATCTTGCCTCTGCGCTCACTTCGCCTCCTCTGCCGTCTCAGCGGCACGTTCCGAGATCTTCAGGCCGGCGGCGGTGGCGGCTTCCACGATCTGCTTGACGCGTCCGTGGAACTTGAACCCACCGCGGTCGACGACCACGATCGAAATGCCCTTCTCTTTCGCCACGTTGGCCGCTTGCTCACCGACCAGCTTGGCAGTCTCCAAATTGCACGGCTTAGCCTCCTTCAACGTGGAGGTGGCTGCCAGTGTGCGCATCGCGATGTCATCAATGAACTGCACGTACATGTGCTTGTTCGAGATACAGATGGCCATGCGGGGGCGTGCGGATGTTCCTTTCACGCGCTGACGCAGGCGCATGTGGCGGCGATTGCGTTGTTCTTTGCGATTAAAACTCATGTTATTCAGCTCCGTTCGGGCCTTATGCGACCGTCTTGCCCTGCTTGCGGCGGATCTGTTCGTCCACGTACTTGATACCCTTGCCCTTGTAGGGCTCGGCCGGATAGTAACTGCGGATGCGGGCGGCAGTATCGCCGACGAGTTCCTTCTCGATACCCTCGACCGTGACCTTCAGCCCGTTCGGGTCGACCGTCACTTTGATGCCTTCGGGGATCAGATACTCTTTCGGGGACGCGAAGCCGAGCGAAAGGATCAGCTTCGGTTCCTGAAGCGCGGCCTTGAAGCCCGTACCGTCGATCGTGAGTTCTCTCCTGTAACCGACGGTCACACCTGCGATCATGTTCCTGACCAGCGTCCGGCTCAGGCCGTGGAAGCTCTTCTGCTCGCGCGAATCATCCGCGCGGGACACCAGCACCTCACCGTCCTTGATCTCAAAGGCGATGCCCTTCTGGAAGGTACGGCTCAACTCGCCCAGCGGGCCTTTAACCGTGACGGTGCTGCCGTCGACGGTCACCGTGACTCCCGCAGGAATCGCGACCGGTAGTTTACCAATTCTCGACATCGTTGAACCCCCTTACCAGATTGTGCAGATCAG
>DAOTMQ010000082.1:0-13608 GCA_035450385.1 Kiritimatiellia bacterium
AGCAATGGCTTTTTCGCCGTGCGGTATGATTTTACGCCGGCACCCAATCCGGCGGTGTCTGTCGATCTGCGGGCGTGGGGGTCGACCGGCGATGTGACGCGCGTGGTCAGTGATCGCACCTGGCAGGCGAACGGCCGTCCCGCGCTCTTGGCCGAGGTGAAGCGTGATTCATTTGCGTGGTCGCCGCTGGCAATCGAGGGGGCTGGTGAGCAGCTTAGTCCGCCGCTCGCTGCTGGCGTGCGTGTGGCGTTCGGCAGCGGGTACGGTGTCGAGGGCGTGACCAACGCGCTGACGCTGCATGTGTGGGCCACGGCTGCGATGCCGGAGGCGCAGGTCAGTCTGCGGCTTGAAAACTGGCAGGGGGCCGAGGTGCTGCGCCGCAGCGTGCCGCTCGCGTGGCGCGGCGCGACGGGGCAGGCGCGCGTCGAGCTACCGGGATTGCCGTGCGGCCTTTATCGTGTGGACGCCTGCTTGGCGGGCATCGACAGTCAGCGCCGCCATGCGGCCTATGCGGTGCTGGCGGCGGGCGAGACCAATCTGGCGAGCGTCATCCGCACGCTCACGCCGATCGCGCAGCGCGACACGCCGCTGCAAGGCGTCGATACCAGTTGGCGGATCGATCCGGCGCTGATGTTGGGTCTCCGCGATCAGGGCATCAATTTCATGCAGGTGCACATGCAGCCGCGGCAGTTCGACAACGGCGAGTTCGATGCCCTGCTGGCCTTCTGCCGGGCGACCGGCCTGCGCTTTGCGATCAACAATGAAACCGCGAACTGGATGACCAACTCGATTGGGCCTGACGGCCGCTGCCGGTTTGTTGCGCCGGACGGGTGCCACCGTTGGGACCTTGCGCCCGAGGCGCTGGACGCAGCGGCCGCCACCGGTCTTTTCGAGGGCGTGGTTTACGATGAGGGCGAGCACATGCAGCTTTGCCGCAACCGCATTGCCTTCCCGCGGACATCGGAGGGCAAGCCGTATCTGGTGGAGACGACCGGCATGAGCCTGCAAGAGGCGCACGCGGCCTTTACCGACGCGGCGCGTAGAGTCAATCAATACCATCGGAAGCACGGCACGCGGATGATCGTCGAGAGCGTCTTTCCATCGCTCTGGCATCCATTGGCGCAAGCGGGCGTGACGCTCTGCCCCAAGCTGCTGAAAGAGGATGTCTACCCGGTGGTGATGGCGCTGGCGTTGGGCGCGGCCAAACAGTATGACGCGGAACTGTGGTTCACGCCGGACTTCTGGTCCTTGGGACACTTCCCCGGGCACTCGGTGGAAAAACACCAAACCGCTTTGCGTCTCGCGCACGCGGCGGGTGTGGACAATATCTACACCGAGCACTTTATCGGGCTCTGCCGCATCCGTGGCACCACGTATGAGTTCTCGGCGTACGGGGCAGCCTTGCAAGCGTTCCTGCGCGATGCGCCTGACCGCGCCGGACGCGGCTACAGCTATCTGGATTACGAGCCGGAAGTCGCCATCATCCGTTTCCCGGACAGCGACTGGGGACAGGCCTCCTGCTATTATTGGAACACGCTTTACGGGGCGCTTGATCTGCCGTCCACGCCGGAGACCCGCGAATGGATGCAGGTGTTCAGCCTGCTGACCGGCGGCCAGATTGATCCGCGCGCGGTCAACGCCAACAGCTCGGTCTATGCGCGTTATGAGCAGCCGGTGATGATGGCGTGTCCGCCGACTGCGGTTTATGATCATCGCGCGGGGCTGGAGCTGCTGCGCGGTGTGCGCACGATCTTTCTCTGCGGCGTGACGGTTTCGCCGGAGACGCTCAGCGCGGTCGAGACGTGCGTGCGGCGCGGCGCGACCTGCTTTGCCGTGGCGCGCCTTTGTCCGGAGCGTGTACGCCGTCAGGCGGAGAAGCGGCCGATGCGCGTCAAGGATCGCAAGGGGGCCTGGATCGTGCTCGATGGCTTCCGGCCCGAGGACCTCGGGCCGCACGAGGCTTCGCTGCCGCCGGTCGGTGACGCGATGCGGCTCGTGTTTAAGGGGCGGGAGGTGGTGGTGAAGTGAGGATTTAGGATTTGGGATTTGGGAGTGAGGAGATGGCGGCGTGAACGCCGCCCACAGAACTATGGCGCTTTTTGAGCCGCTGCGTGGTCGCAATGAGGCGCGGATGGCACTTGAAACCCTCATGCGTAACCTTTAAACTACGAGCCCATGGAAATGAACAAACGTAAGCTTATGCTGGTCGATGACGACCCGAGCCTGCTCGACGTTCTGGGCGACTTTCTGTCGTTCGAAGGTTTCGAGGTGCTGTGCGCCGTGAGCGGCGAGGATGCGTTGGTGAAGATGCGTCCCTTCCAGCCTGACCTCATCATCCTCGATATGGGCATGCCCGGTATGGGCGGGACGGGATTTCTCGACCGCATCACTAATCCCGACGGGCTCACGCTCTATCCGGTGCTGGTTTTGACGGCGCGCTCTTCGATGGCCGAGTACTTTGCCGATAAGCAGATCGCTGGTTTTCTGGCGAAGCCCTGCGATCCGTCGGACCTGTTGATGGAGGTCAACCGCATCCTGTTCGAGACCGCCGGTGCCGGACACGTCGCGGCAAGCGCGCCTGCGTTGCGTCGCTTGGTGGTCGCAGAACATGACGCTATCCTGCGGCAGAAGCTGGAGGTGGAGTTCATGCAGGCGGGCTTTGACGTGAAGGCGGTCGCTACGGGACCGGAAGCGGTCGAGGCGTGCGTCACCCTGCAGCCGCATGCCGTCGTGATGCGCCTGGAGCTCGCGGAGATGAGCGCGGATGAGGTCGTCGCCATGTTGCGACGCCTCCCGACCACGCGCGAGACACCGGCGATCGTCTACGGCATGGACCTGCCGGAAGCGCATCTCGATCATGTGGCCAATCTCGATGTCCCGCAGACCTGCATGTTGAAGGATCTGACGGTCAACTCCATTATTGATCGGACGATGGCCGTGACGGGCGACGCGGGCAAAGCCCGTAGGCTGTAAGGCTGTGAGGCTGTAAGGCTGTGAGGCTGTGAGGCTGTAAGGCTGTGAGACTGTGAGGCTGTAAGATAGCCTTAATACCCTACAGCCTCAATTCCTCAACCCCTCAATTCCCCAACTCCTAACTCCTAAATCCTAACTGTAAACTCCCATGCGTTGCCCCAAATGTGCTCATCTGGATGACAAGGTGCTGGACAGCCGCGCGGCGCGCGAAGGCGCGTCCATCCGTCGGCGGCGGCAGTGCCTTGCTTGTGAACATCGCTTCACGACTTATGAGGAGATCGTGAAGGACGAACTGCGCGTGGTCAAGCGCGACGGCAGACGCGAGGAGTTCAGCCGGGAGAAACTTGTGCGCGGCCTGATGCGTGCCTGCGAAAAACGTCCGGTGAGTGCGGATCAAATACGTGACTTGGTCGATCAGGTCGTCGAAAGTTTCGAAGGAGAGAGCGAGGTGACGACGGAAAAAATCGGACAGGCGGTGATGGCGCGGCTGCACCGGCTTGATGATGTAGCCTATATCCGCTTTGCTTCGGTCTATCGCCGCTTCGCTGATGTCAACCAGTTCTTGCAAGCGGTCAAGGATATGGTGGAGAAGTAAATTTAGGATTTAGGATTTAGGATTTTTTACTTGAGCGTTGAGCGTTCCATGTACAAGTTGACTGTCTATATTCCGGAGTCGCATCTTGAGGTTGTGAAGGATGCGCTGTTTGCTGCGGGGGCCGGACGTTACGCCGCCTATGACCGCTGCTGCTGGCAGGTGCTGGGCCAGGGGCAGTTCCGTCCGCTCGCTGGCAGCGATCCGTTCATCGGGACGCAAGACCAAGAGGAGCGTCTGCCCGAGTACCGTGTCGAGATGATCTGCGCCGACGACGCGGTCGCCGCCGTGACCGATGCGCTGCGGGCCGCGCATCCCTATGAGGAGCCGGCGTTTGATTTTGTGCGTGTTGCATCTGCCGGAACTGCGGGAACTGCGGGTGGTGGCGGCGCATGCGCCGCCGGTCAAGCAGACGCATCCTAAATCCTAAATGCAAACTCCTTCCGCGCACGGTGCGGAAGGCACGATCACCGAGAGTGCCTTGGGGCGCACGTTGATCGTCACCGGCGTGGTGCCGATGATGTCGCCGTCGGCCTGCACGACGATCGGGGATTCGCAGTGGATAGTCACGCTGCGGCTGGCTGGCAGTTCGTGGATAATGCGGTTGACATGGCGCGGAAAGAGGCTGCGTGGAAAGAGACTGCGCATGAAGTAGTACCACGGGTACTCAATCGCCACTTTCATACAGATGATGCAGACATCCACCTGCCCGTCGTCAGCCCGGACATCCGGGCAGTTAGGGTGCAACACACGCACCAGCATGCCGCAGTTTGAGATCAGCACGTCGGTCGCATCATAGGTGCATGCCTCGCCGTCGATAGCGATTGTCAGGCGTCGCGGCTTGGCCTGCAGCACCTTCCAGACGGCCGTCCCCACATACGCGGTGCGACCGAACAGGCTCTTACCCAGACGCGACGTGCGGTCGATGACTGCGGCATTGATCCCCACGCCGGCATTCAGCAGGTAGGTACGGTCGTTGATCAGCATGGCATCTATGGCGCGCAGCGCGTGCGGCCCCGCCACGAGCGTCACGGCGGCACGGGTGTCGAGCGGGATGCCGAGTTCGCGCGCGACCAGATTGCCGGTTCCCGCCGGCACGATGCCGAGCGGCACCTGCGTGTCGGTCAGGGCGTGTGCCACGGACGAGACCGTGCCATCCCCCCCGACCGCCACCACGCCGTCAAACCCTTCATGCAGGCGTACGCTGACGACTTCGGGAATCGAAACGTCTGGCGTGACCGCATAAATCTCACACTCTGGCGAGAGGCCTTGCAGGGCCGCCTGTAATGCAACGCGCACCTCCTCGCCCACTGTCGGTGCCACCATGAAAAGCAGCTTCATGCCGCTCAGCTTAACAAAACGGCGAGCTAGTGGCTAGTGGTTAGTGGCTAGCGGGCAGGCTGCCGGGACTGCGGGTACTGCCGGTGGTGGCGGTGTGACCGCTGGACGCTCACTTCTAACTACTAGGCCACTAGCTACGCCCTCCACGCATAGCGCGGAGGCGATACCGGTGTAGGCAGAGGGGGTGAGGGCGAGCAGGCGCTGTTTGTCGGCGTCGGGAATGTCGAGGCTTTCGATGAACTGGCGCATAAGTTCGGCGGTCATGCGTTTGCCGCGTGTGAGTTCTTTGAGCTGCTCGTAGGGGTTGGGCTTGCCTAATTTGCGCATCACGGTCTGGATCGGCTCGGCGAGCACCTCCCACGCATCGTCGAGATCTTCGGCGAGGCGCGCGCTGTTCAGCGTGAGCTTGCCGAGTCCTTTGAGCGTGGCTTGGTATGCGGTCAACGAATAACCGAAACCGACGCCCATATTACGCAGCACGGTGGAATCTGTCAGGTCGCGTTGCAGGCGCGAGACCGGCAGCTTGCGGGCCATGTGCTCAAGCACGGCGTTGGCCAGCCCCAGATTACCTTCGCTGTTTTCAAAGTCGATCGGGTTGACCTTGTGCGGCATGGTCGAGGAACCGACCTCGCCCTTGATTGTTTTCTGCCCAAAGTAGCCGAGCGAGATGTAGGTCCAAATATCGCGGTCGAGATCAAGCAGCACCGTATTCCAGCGCGCCAGGGCGTCGAACAACTCGGCGATGCCGTCGTGGGATTCGATCTGCGTGGTGAGCACGTTCTGGCTGAGGCCGAAGCGGTCTTCGATGACTGAGCGGGCGAGCGCTTCCCAATCGACATCGGGATAAGCGGCGAGATGGGCGTTGTAGTTGCCGACCGCGCCGTTGAGCTTGGCCGGCAGAACAACCGCATCGAGTTGAGCAGCCTGGCGGCGCAGACGGTGGACGAAGACCGCCAGCTCTTTGCCGAGCGTGGTCGGCGAGGCCGGCTGGCCGTGGGTGCGCGCCAACATGGCGGCGTCGCGCAGGTCGTTGGCGAGGTGCGCGAGTTTGTCGGTCAGTTGATCTTGGACGTCCCGCAACACACGCAGGCCGTCCCGCAGCATCAGGGCATGGGCCAGGTTGTTGATGTCCTCTGAGGTGCAGGCAAAGTGTACGAACTCGCCGAGCGGCGCGAGCGATGTGTCGGCCAGCCGCTCTTTGATGAAATACTCGACGGCTTTGACATCGTGGTTGGTGACCGCCTCAATGGCCTTGACGCGGCGCGCGTCCTCCAGCGAAAAGTTTTCGGCCAGCGCATCAAGCTGGGTGCGCTCATCCGGGGTCAGGGTGCGGGCTTCGGGGATGCCGGGGGCGTCGCACAGCGCTTGCAGCCAGGCGATCTCAACGGCGACGCGGCGCTGGATCAGCCCGAACTCGGAGAAAATCGGACGCAGCGCCTCCAGTTTCGACGCATAGCGGCCATCCAGCGGCGAAAGGGCGATCAAGGTATCGATGCTGTCCATGCTAAACTCCTTAGGGCACGTAATCGGTTAGTGACAGGGGTCATGCGAGCTTAGTGCGTGGTTTGTACCCGTTTCGGCACTCACAAGTCAGGCGCAAAGATTTGGAGTGCGGCGGCAAGCGGTATTCCGCGCGACGCCGCTTTTTTGGCATGAGTGCGGTGGCAGGGCGGCGCGCAAAAGCGGTGCCGCGACCCGCGCACAGCGCGGCTCTTGTCACCGCACTCCAAATTTTCCGCCGCGCCACGCGCGGCACAACAATCATGTCAATCATGTCTAGAAACCGCATCCCTTTTCACCAGAAACGCATGATCTTCGCACTCCCCTCACTAACCGATTCCTTCGGGCGCTTGGTCATTTGGGGGTGTTTGGTCGTGGCCGTGGTTGTTGTTATGACCATGGCCGACACCTTTTATCACATCCATTGCGGCGATACGGCGTGCGATTTCCTCTGTGAGATTGTTCGAGGCGGCGGCAGCGGCGGCGATGATCGCGTGGTAAATCGCGCGATAGGTGGAGGAGCCGTGAGTAATGATGACCGTACCGGGCACGCCCAGCAGCGGTGCGCCGCCATAGATCTCGGGGTCCATCCGGCTTTTGAGCGTCTTGAGCGCACCCTTGAGCAGCAGTGCGCCGAACAGGCGCACGGGGTGGCGGACGAACTCCTTTTTCATCCAGTAATCCACGGCATGGGCGACGCTCTCGGTTGTTTTCAGGACCACGTTGCCGACAAAACCGTCACACACCACAACATCGGTCTTGCCCAGAAACAGGTCATGACCTTCTACGTTGCCGCGGAATTTCACATCCGTTTTCTGGATCAGGTGGAAGGCCCGCTTGGTCATCTCATTGCCCTTGCAGTCTTCCGTGCCGATGCTGAGCAGGCCCACGACCGGCTCGGTGCGCTTCAGCACCGCGTGCGAGTATGCGCTGCCCATCACTGCGAACTGCGCCAGCCAAGCCTCGTGACAGTCGGTGTTGGCACCGGCGTCAAGCAGCAACAACGGGCGGTTCGGCAGTCTTGTCGGCAATACCGCCGCGATGGCCGGACGGATCACACCAGCGGTGCGACCGAGACCGAAGACCGCTGCTGCGGTAACGGCACCAGAGTTGCCGGCTGAAACCATCGCGTCGGCCTCCTTGGCCTTAACGAGTTCCATGCAGATGTTGATCGAACACCGCTTCTTCTTGCGCACGGTCGTCGCCGGCGATTCATCCATGCCGATCGCATCCGGCGCGTGAACAATCTTGAGGCGGCTTAGATCGGCGCGGGGGTGCTTGGAGAGTTCGGCGCGTATCGCCGCTTCATCCCCAACCACGTAAATACAGGTCACTTCCTTCAGTTTGAGCGACGCCTCGACCGCGCCATGCACAATCGCATGTGGCGCATGGTCGCCTCCCATCACATCGAGCGCAATCTGCATCGTCAGCCCTTCGTTCGTTTTCCGATCATGCAAAAGGTTTCCGCCGGCGACGGAAACCCTCTGCAGCGTTCGCATGTCCGAGCGAACCGATGATGGCTTACGCCTCGATCGTCAGAACTTTGCGTCCTCTGTACATGCCGCAGGACGGGCACACGCGGTGCGTCTGCTGTGCGGCACCGCAGCTCGGGCAGTTCTGTATCTGGGCGACTTTCGCCTTGACATGCCCGCGGCGCTGACGCACCCGCATCTTCGACTTTTTCCTCTTTGGAACGGCCATTTGCTTCTCTCCTTACTTCTCTCTCGGTCGTGCGCGTTTCGAGCGCGACGCATCCAGATCTGTTTTCAACACGTCAAGCGCTGCCCACCGGTTATCTTTGCCCTCTTCGCGGCACCGGCACGCGGCTTTATTCTGGTTTGTCCCGCAAGTCATGCAGAGACCCCGGCACGATTCGCTACAAACCGGATAACCGGGAAGGGCGAGAATGATAGCTTCCCGGACCTCTTCGGTCAAGTCCACGAAGTCTGTTGTCGCATTTATTTCATACGAATAAACAAATTCGGGGTCTACAACCTCTGTTGCGAAGTTCTCCGCGCAACGGGAGCAGACGCAGGTCATCCGCTGGCGCACCTCGCCCCGCACCAGCAACTCACTACCGATCAACTCCACCTTCAGCGCATAGCACATGCCGCCTTCCGGTGTCACGAACTCGCTCTCGCCCAGATCCAGCAGATCGTCCGCGGTCTCGCCGCGGAACCATTCGCCGCCCTTCGCAAGGCGCGCGACATCAACGATCAAACGTCCCTGTGTCTCCAACTCCGCCTCCTGACCGGATACGCTGCTCCGGATGCTGGCGCATATACGCCTCGATATAGGTCTGGACCTGCGGCGGCACGAACGCGCTGGTATCGCCGCCGTAACGCGCGATCTCGCGGACCATGCTGGCCGTCACGTAACTGTAACTCTCGCTCGGCATCATGAACAACGTCTCGACATCGGGTTCGAGCTTACGGTTGGTCAATGCCATCTGGAACTCATACTCGAAATCAGAATACATGCGCAGGCCGCGCACCACCACGCCGATCCCGCGGCGGCGGCAATAGTCGACCAACAGGCAATCGAGCCGGTCAATCTCCACGTTTTTTATGCCGACCTCCTCCGCGCTTTCGCGGATCATGGTCATACGTTCGTGCAAATTAAACATGCCGGTCGCTTTGGACGACACACCGGCGACCACAACGATCACCTTGTCAAACAGCGACGCACTGCGCCGCAGCAGATCAAAGTGACCCATCGTCAGCGGGTCGAACGTCCCGGGATAAACCGCAGTTTTTGTCATACGCATCCTCTCCCTCCGTTACACACCGGTCATCCGGCACTTTTCGTATCGTTCATCCGGTAGATCACCAGCCGCGTGCGACCGTAAGTCCGGTCACGCAGCAAAACCCAGCCATCCACCTCTTCAGGCCGCCGCCTCACCGGCATTTCGGCGGCGAACAGCCCGTCCGTGCTCAACACTCGGTTCTCGCGGAGCAGCCGCATCACCTCGGCAAAACCCTGGTCGAGCCCGGCCACATACGGCGGATCGGCGAAAACGATGGTAGCCTGCCGTCCACGTCCGGCACCCTTCAGCCAGCGCGACACGTCACTGCAGACCACCTCGCCCTCGCCCGGCATCAGCGCCGTGATGTTGGCCTTCAGCACGGACACGTTGCGCGGATCCTGCTCGACCCACGTCACATGGCGTGCGCCGCGGCTGTACGCCTCGATCCCCACCGCGCCCGAACCCGCGAACAGGTCGATGAACACGGCATCAGGGATCACCGTCATCAGCATCGCGAAAAGCGCCTCGCGCACACGGTCTTGGGTCGGCCGCACCTTGTCGCCCGGCGGCACCTTCAGCTTCCGACCGCACATCTCGCCACCTGAAATTCGCATAGACGGGTAAGTATAGGGGATCGGACCGCCTCGGCGCAACCCCAAGCGCAAGGGCGTGGATTGCGGATTGCGTTTTCGTTGAGGTTTGCCCTTGTATAGTGGGTCGCTAGATGTTAATCTTTGCTCTCTTTCCCTAAGGAGGAATTGGTTATGTCCAGAGTTTGTGAGATTTGCAATAAGGGGCCACGTACAGGAAATCGGATCATCCGCCACGGCCTCGAGAAGCATAAGGGCGGGATCGGTCTGCACACGACGGGAGTTTCAAAGCGTCGGTTTTTGCCGAACATTAAGAGCGTCCGCGCAAAAGTCGACGGAGGCGGTGTGCGCCGCATGAAAGTCTGCGCTGCCTGCATCAAGCAGGGCAAGGTTGTCAAAGGCTGAAGTGGCGTAACGGCGGGCGCAGGCTTTGAGCCCGCAAATGTGACACGGGTACGGAACCCCATAGCAGAAAAGAGGGGATTGGCATGACAAACGATACGGACGATGCGAGAATTCTCGAGGAGATGGAAAGCGAGGACGTCCTGGCTTCGACGGATGTCCAGTCTGAAGAATCGGAAGGCGATGAAATCCGTCCAACGGACATCGTTTTCGATTGCCCGCACTGCGGCCATAATCACGCTATCGACTACCGTGGTGCCGGCTTGCAGATTAACTGCGTGGCCTGCGGCCAGTCGTCGCTGGTGCCTATTCCCGAAGGCATGAAGATCGATGACCTCGATCTTTCGCCCGGTGAATTGCTGACACAGCTCTTCCAGACGAGGCGCATGCTGGTCAAAAGCGAGCAGCGTATCGCAGAACTGGAGGAGATGCTCGCCAGTATCAAGATGCGTCGGACGGAGTTGGAAAAGTCCCGCATGACGACTCTCCATCGGTGCGCGGAGCTGGTGGGCATGTGCCAGAATGGCTTGAAATTGCAAGGCGATATGGCCAACACGCTCAACCGCATGATCGCCCTGATCGGCGAAGAGCAGCAGCTCTAGTTAGCGGATGACATGTTCCACGCTTATTATCGGCGGCGGCCCTGCGGGGCTGACCGCCGCTTGTTTTTGTGCTCAAAAGCCACTGGTTTTTCCCCCTTTTTTGCGCTAAGGTTAATGGGCGTTTTAGAAACCGGCAGAACATCACACGTAGGAGGTTCATCATGGGGCAAGACCGCATTGCGGAAAACGGACAGGTTCCACCGTCATATAAATGGCAATTGGTTGGCCTGCTGTACGTGGCGTTTTTTCTGAACCAAGGCAACCGCCAGATTTACAGCACGGTCCTGACACAAATCAAGGCGGCCGCCGATGCCGGCGGACTGGGTTTGAGCGACGTGCAGGCCGGCATGGTGGCTTCGGTCTTCACCGCATGTTACGGGCTGTGCGTGCCGCTGGCCGGTTTTCTGGGCGACCGCCTGCGCCGTAAATGGCAACTGCTGTTCAGCGTCCTGATATTCAGCATCGGCACCTTGCTGACCGGCCTTAGCGGCGGTCTTGTCGCGCTGATCCTCTTCTACGGAGTGGTGTTCGGCGTCGGCGAGGCATTCTATTATCCGCCGGCCACCTCGCTCATGAGCCAGTTCCATGAGAAGAGCCGCGCGACCGCGTTCTCGATCCATCAGACCGCGCTCTATGTCGGCATCATGTTCAGCGG
Organism: Kiritimatiellia bacterium; assembly: GCA_035450385.1. Lineage (GTDB taxonomy): Bacteria > Verrucomicrobiota > Kiritimatiellia > RFP12 > UBA1067 > DUPH01. The sequence continues at coordinate 11,402 of DAOTMQ010000082.1, forward strand.
TTACTTCTCCGGTTATCTCTCACGCACCTCTTCGATGCAGTGGCGTGCGCCGTTCGTTCTCTTTGGTGCGGTCGGTATTCTCTGGTCGCTCGTCCTGCTGATTTTCATGCGTGACACGCCCAATCAGAAGACAGCGGGTAGCGCCGTGCGCGTGACAGTGCGCGAGACGTTGAGCCATATCCTGAGCAAGCGCTCGGCCCTGCTGTTGGCGCTGGCGTTCGGCTGTATGGTCTATGTCGATGTCGGCTTCAAAACCTGGACACCAACGTTTCTGATCGAAAAATTCGGCTTCACGCCGGAAAAGGCCGGCTTTTCGGCTGTTTTCTTCCATTTCGTGTGTGCGTTCTTTGGCGTCATGGCGGGAGGACGTCTGACCGACCGTCTGGCCGCGCGGCGCAAGACGATCCGCTTCGAGGCGAACATCCTGGGGCTGCTCTTGGGCGCACCCTTTATCTATCTGATGACTCGCGGTTCTTCCGAGTGGTTCTGCTTCGCGATGCTCGGGCTCTTTGGATTCTTCCGCGGTATCTACGACTCCAATCTATTCGCATCGCTCTTTGACGTGATCAAGCCGCAATACCGTGCGACCGCAACCGGATTGATGCTCTCGTTTGCCTTTTTGGTCGGCTCGTTCTCGCCGACGATGTTGGGCTATCTGAAATCGCGCTTCGGGCTGTCGTTCGGGCTCGCCTCGCTCTCGCTCTCATATCTGCTGGGCGGCGTGATCATTCTGATGGCGTGCGCTCTATTTTTCAAAAAAGACTTCGAGTGTGAAGAAGCAAAAGCATGAAACGCATCGTTTTGAACGGACAAGAAATCAAAGGGAGAAGATGATGAAGCAAGAAAATCAGAAAAGCGTAATGGAATCTTTTTCGCTGGTAGGGCGTCGCGCACTGGTCACCGGTTCGGCGCGCGGAATCGGCCGGGCGATTGCCCGCGCCCTCGCGGAGTGCGGCGCGACCGTCGCCGTTCACGGTGTGCGGCCGAGTGACGCGCTCGAGCAATCGCTCGCCGATGTGCGCGCCTTTACGCCGAAGAGTGCGGCGGTGACCGGCGACCTCGGCGAGCCGGGATGCGCCCAGATGTTGTTCGAGGCGACATCATCCGCAATCGGTGCGCCGGACATCGTGATCGCCAACGCCTCGGTGCAGGTACGGTGTCCTTGGCTGGAAGTGCCGGAATCCGAGGCGTTGCTCCAGATGCAGGTCAACTTCCACGCGACGTACCAGCTCTTCCAGCTTGCCTATCCCGCGATGCGCCAACAGCGCTGGGGACGCCTGATCTCGGTTGGCAGCGTACAAGAAGTACGGCCTCATCCCGACATGCCGATCTATGCGGCCAGCAAGGCGGCGCTCGAGAACCTCGTTCGCAATCTGGCCAAGCTGTGCGCCCCCGACGGCGTCACGGTCAACAACCTCTGCCCCGGCGTTTTCGCGACCGACCGCAACGCCGATGCGCTCAACAACCCCACCTACGCCGAAAAGGTGCGCGCCGGCATTCCTCTGCGTGATTTCGCGATGCCGGAGGATGCGGCCGGCGCGGCGGTTCTGCTCTGTTCGGCGGCCGGACGCTATATCACCGGCGTGACGTTGCGCGTAGATGGCGGCATGGGGATATAGGAGAGGCTCTTGCAAACCCCCTCGTGGCATGGGCGTCCCGCCCATGAAACACGGGCAAGATGCCCGTGCCACATCTGTAGGCAAGGGGTTTTGCAAGACCCTCAGGAGTTAGGAGTTGAAATTTAGGATTTAGGAGTTTTCCCACTATTCGGGAGGGACGAGCGTCTGCTCGTCCACAGTAGGAGACGATATGCAAGAGAAGCGAGAAGAGGGCATGCTTCAGAAAGAAGCGAAAATGATGAATCTCGAGCACCTGATCGCGGTACGCGAGGGTGTTTCAACGAAACCGTTCCCAGTGCCGGAGAAGGAGTTGCTGGCCCGTTATGAGCAGCTCTACACCGGCGCGATCAGCGACGTGCTGCGCGAGCTTGCCCTGCTGGATCAGTCGCTGCCCGGCCACCTGCGGCCGCTGCGCGACAGCGACGTGGTCGCCGGCATCGCCTTCACCGTCAAGAGTGCGCCGAATGTCAAGATCACCGGCGAGATGACTTTCCGCGGTCAGATGCTCGACGAGATGGGCGAGAATCACTTTGTGGTGTGGGACACCTCGAACGATATGAAGGCCACCCTCTGGGGCGGCGTCATGAC
>DAOTMQ010000083.1:0-13594 GCA_035450385.1 Kiritimatiellia bacterium
CAGACTTCCGCTTCACCTCGCTCTACCCTGCATACCCCTGTCACTAACCGATTACCTCCCAATAACCGTTACCAGCACTGGGATAATTTGCAGTTTGACCTATCATTAAACCATGATCGTAAATACTCCTCTGATTAAACCAGCCTGACGCAGAACTTCCGAAACCATCCAACCCTCCTGCTATCGCAGATGAACCATTAGGGTAATTTGCAATATAAACCAAACTAAATCGAGGATTGTTTGCAATCACATTCCCGTTTTGGTCTTTAAACGTTATAGAATTTGCAACATAATCAGCAGCATCTCCATCTTGATAGATACGCGCATCATAAGTGAGATCCGAAATAGAATTCCAAGGCTTAGGCTCCGCCTTAGCCTCTTTGACGCCGGACACGGCACCCGCTCCGACCATTCCCGCCAGAGCCAGATGTTTCAGCGCGCTCCGCGCCATCATGCTAAACCTCCCAACATTCATGCCTCAAGTATACCCCATCCGCCCCCACCTTTCACCCCCATTTTTTCAATAAGTTTGGGTGTGTAAAATTTGGAGTGCGGTGACAAGAGCCGCGCTGTGCGCGGATCGCGGCACCGCTTTTGCGCGCCACCTTGCCACCGCATCCCTGCTCAAAAAGCGGCTCGTGGGGACACTCGCCCTCCACGCTTCGTGTCTTCGCGCCTTCGCGTGAAAAAACCGAGCAGCGCTTTTACTCTCAAGATTGCGAGCCACTGCGTGGTCGCAATAAGAGAGGTTGACTCGCGACCCGCGACTTGCGACTGGAGCCATGCCACCCCAAAAGAACTCTGCGTCTCTGCGGCTCTGCGTTAAATAAACCCGAGCCGTGCCACCAAAAAACCTCTGTGTTCTCTGTGGTTTCAAAAACCCGAGCAGCACCCAAAAAACCTTCGTGCCCTTTGTGCCTTTGTGTGAGAAAAAACAGAGCACGGCTGCACGGCTCCTTAGCTCTCTTCGCGCACAGCGCAGCACGGCTCTGAAGAAGCTTTCGGGACAGTCTCGCCTGCCATGAGCGCGGCAACACCGCGCATGTCCACGCCCGTTTCGAAGAGCGCCCGCAGAGCCAAGTCGATGCTGACAGAGGGATCGCCCCTTTCAATGAACGAAAAACGGCTCTGGCTGGTTCCCAGCGCCTTGGCCATGCTGGCCTGAGAGAGCCCGAGCGCAAGCCGTCGCTCACGGACGGCGCGGGTGAGCACGGCCTTGGTTTCAATATAAGCCGCCTCCGCGTCGGTGAGTCCGAGCAGTTCCTGCGCACTACCCTCAACCCATCCTTTGCCGATCTCTTTCATTTTGCGTCCCTCCTGTAGTAATCGCGCAACCGCCGTGCGCACCGCGTCAGAATCGTTTGTGGCGTCGTCCGGGTTGTTTTCTTGAACACGTCCAAGACAACAATCGCCTCGGGCGTAACCGCGTAGACGAGCCGCCATTCACCGCCCGTGTCGGTCACGCGCAACTCGTGACACCCCGCGCCGATGTCGGGCATGGGCCTTGACTGCGGCATAGAAAGCGCCTCGCCGTCCTGAACCAGCCGCAACAGAAAACCCAGCTCTTTTCGTGCGGCTGTGGTCATTGGCGGGGTCTTCACTTCGCCGTATAGCCACCGAAGCGGTTTCATAAAGCTTATATTATCCCTTTTTTGATATAACCGTCAAGCGTTGCCAGAGGCGTAGTTTGTGTTTCATGGTTTCACTTAAACGTTGGAAGTTAAACGTTGAGCGTTAAGCGTTAAAAAACCTCCCAACATTCATGCCTCAAGTATACCCCATCCGCCCCCCACCTTTCACCCCCATTTTTTCCCGTTTTTCGCGGTTCCTGTTTGAAACTCTCGCCCCCTCCGTGTATAATGTCGGCCAACAATGGGTAATCGACTGGTTCGGTATCTTATGGGACGGTAGCGAATGCAATTTGAGTGGGATCCTGTTAAGGCCGACGGAAACTTACGCAAGCACGGCGTCTCCTTTCATGAGGCGGCGACCGTGCTGGGCGATGCTCTGTCGATGACGTACCATGATCCAGACCACTCGATAACGGAGCACCGCTTTATTACCGTTGGCACCTCGCGATTCGGGCGCATCCTGCTGGTTGCGCATACCGATCGCGGCGAGCGGATTCGGATCATCAGTGCAAGAAAGGTTACCCCACAGGAGCGGAGGCGTTATGAAGAAGGCACATGAGCAAGAAATGGTGGACGAGCTACGCCCCGAATACGACCTCTCCCAATTGGAAGGCGGTGTACGGGGCAAGTATGCGGAGCGCTTTCAGGATGGGACGAACCTCGTTCTGCTCACCCCGGATGTCGCGCGTTACTTCCCGGACGAAGACTCCGTGAATGCAGCCCTAAGATCCTTGGTGGGTGTCGCAAAAGCCCAACTCAACCTCTAAAAAACTCCTAAATCCTCAATCCTAACTGCTACCTCCGTGCGGTGCGCGGCGGCAAGGCCAACCTGAGCGCGAAACCATGCCCAACCTCGCCATGACCTTCCTTGCGGAAGACGGGCAAGAAGGCGGGCATGGGTGAGAAGAAGGCATGACCCGGGACACAGCAGATCGCGGTGTGAACACCGCGCACAGGACCCGCACCGCGCACGGGGCTGGGGGTGGTCCTGTGCGCCCCGTTCACGGGGCGTTTCAGCACAGCATGCTCCGCCGCTGTTTCAACCACGACTACCGCGATCCCTTCTTCTACATGATCACGATCACCACGCACCAGCGGCGGCCGTGGTTCGGCGTCTGCGAGAACAATGCCTGCACCCTCAGCGCCGACGGCTTGCTGGTGCGAGACCTCTGGTACCGCATCCCGCACGACTACCCCCCTTCTTATCTCATCTTATCCCGTTCTGTGGCCACCGCTCACGGTGGCGCGACACCCCTCACCCGCGAGACCTGCCTCGCGCTGAACGCCGCCGGCGCTCACATCGCAGAAGCAGACACTATGGAAGTAATAGGTAAGAGGTAATAGGTAAGAGGTAAGAAGTGGCATGGGCGTCCCGCCCATGAAACACGGGCAAGATGCCCGTGCCACATCTGAACGTCGAACGCCCAACACCCAACGCCCAACGCCGAAGTAGAAACACCCCTGCTCAAAAAGCGGCTCGTGGGGACACTCGCCCTCCAATCTTCGCGTCTTCGCGCCTTCGCGTGAAAAAGCCGAGCAGTGCTTTTACACTCATCATTGCGACCACTGGGTGGTCGCAATAAAAAAAGCCACGCGGGCATCCGCATGGCTCTTCAAAAATCTCACGTGCAGCGCTGCTTACCACGCGTAGTGCGCGAAGGCCTTGTTGGCCTGCGCCATCCGGTGCGTGTCGTCGCGCTTCTTGATCACGTTACCTTGGTTGTTGTACGCTTCGATCAACTCCGCCGCCACCGCTTTGGGCATCGGGGTGCCGCGGCGCGCGCTGGCGTACGACGTCATCCAGCGCAGGGCCAGCGAAAGCTGACGCCCCGGACGGATCTCGACCGGCACCGGGTAGGTCGTGCCGCCCACGCGACGGGATTTGACCTCCACTTTCGGCTTCATGTTCGCAATCGCGGTGTCCATCACCTCGATCGGATCCTGGCCGGTCTTCTCCTTCAGCTCTTCCAGCGCGCCGTACACAATACGCTCGGCGGTCGTCTTCTTGCCGCTCTTCATGAGCGCACGGATCACGCGGGCCACCAGCTCGCTGTTGTATTTCGGATCAACGGGCTGCACCCGTTTCACTGCTCTGCGCCGTCTTGCCATGGCTTAGCTCTCCGACTTCTTCTGACGCTTCATGCCGTACTTAGAACGGCTGCGGTTGCGCCCGGACACGCCCAGGCTGTCCAGACAACCGCGAACGATGTGATAACGGACACCGGGAAGGTCCTTCACACGACCGCCGCGCACCAGCACCACGCTGTGCTCCTGCAGGTTGTGCCCCTCGCCCGGAATGTAGGCCGTCACTTCATGACCCGTCGTCAAACGGACACGGGCCACCTTGCGCAACGCCGAGTTCGGCTTCTTCGGTGTCTGCGTCTTCACGACGAGGCAGACACCACGGCGCTGCGGACACCCCTTCAGCGCGGGTGACTTGCTCTTCTTGCGCATCGGCACGCGGCCCTTGCGCACTAGTTGATTAATCGTCGGCATTGAATGCTTTTCCTTCTCGATTGGAAATAAGTGAAGGGTCACGGTATCATAGTGCCACAATCTGCGCAAGTGCGATTTTTTCAAAAAAATTCGCGCCCCGAGGCCCTTCAGCGATCAGGCTTGGGATGCCTTTTGCAGACGCTTGAGCTGACCGGCCACGGAGAGCCGCTGCATCGGGCTCATGCGGTCTACCAGTAGCACGCCGTTGAGATGATCGGTCTCGTGCTGGATCGCACGCGAGAGCAGCCCGCGCGCCTTGATGGTCTGACGCTGGCCCTCGATGTCCAGATAGGTTACCACGACAGTGTCGGCGCGCGTGATCGGCGCACCGATCTCCGGGAAACTGAGGCACCCCTCTTCGTTGCGCTGCGAGCCTTCGGTCTCGATGATCTCAGGATTGATCAGAACCAGCGGCATGGCGATCTCAGCGTTGAAGTCGCGGCACTCCTCTTTCTCGGCCTCGCGCGGCACGTCGATCACACAGATGCTCTCGGTGCGCCCGACCTGCTCGGCGGCCAGCCCCACCCCCTTGGCCGCATACATGCTCTCCAGCATGTCGCTGGCCAGTTGCCGGATCTCATCCGTGATCTGCGCTATCGGGACGGCCTTCTGTCGCAAGATCTCGTTTCCGTATGTCACCACTGGTAAAATCACTCGAACCTCCCTTTCTCTCCGCAAGCTTGGTCTTTCAGGATAAAAAAAGCAGTGGCACTTGACAACCCCAAAAACAGAAAAACGCAGAACGCAAGAAACACGGGCAAGATGCCCGTGCCACACCTGCAAGCAAGGAGTTTTGTAAGAGCCTCAGGGCAAAAAACCGGGGCCGGTGTTACCCGGCCCCGGTGCTGCATGACAGGAGTGGTCTATATATACTTTTGGTTGTGTGGTTAATCGTTCACCGGCAGGTTCACGAAGATGGTTCCCCCGCGGGTTTTGACCCGCAACAACACGCTCTTCCCGCGTCTCTTCCCCACCGCATTACTAAAGTCTCTCAGGTTCTCTACCTCGCTCCGGTTGACCTCGATGATCAACATCCCAGGTCGCAATCCTTTCTCGTACGCGACTGAAGCCGGGTCCACCTCCGACACCACCACGCCGTCGTCGTCATCCTCGTAACCGAGTTCCCGCGCGACATCCGGTGTCAACTCTTGCACCTGGAACCCCAGCTTTTCAGCCACATCACCGCTGTCCTCGGCCTGACCCGCCACCGCATCGTCGTCGGGGAATGTCCCCACGGTCAGCGTCACCTTCTTGGGCTTGCCATCACGGAACAGCGTGATCTCGGTTTTGGTGTTAGGCATGATCCGTGCCACATCGTTCCGAAACGAGGTGTTTCCTTTGATTTTGACGCCATTCAGCTCGGTCAGGATGTCGCCGCTGCGGATGCCGGCCTTGTCGGCAGGCCCGTCTTTTTCTACTTCGGCAATCAGTACGCCGCCCGCTTCGTCGCGCCCAAAGGACTTGGCCATCTCTTCGGTAACCTCGCCGGGATTGAGGTACACGCCGACGTAACCCCTTGTCACTCTGCCACTTGTGACGAGCTGATCCTTAATGCGCATCGCCATATCGATCGGCAGCGCGAACCCGATTCCCATGTAGCCGCCGCTACGGCTGTAGATCGCCGTGTTGATTCCGACAACCTTGCCGTCGATGTTCAGGAGCGGTCCGCCCGAGTTGCCGGGATTAATCGCGGCGTCGGTCTGGATGAAGTCTTCGTAGTCCGTGATTCCGATGTTACTGCGTCCTTTAGCACTCACTACACCCACCGTAAGTGTCTCCTTTAGTCCAAAGGGGTTGCCAATCGCGATCACCCACTCGCCGATCTGCAACTTCTCCGGGTCGCCGATCTCCAGCACCGGGAGGTCGCCCTCAGACTCGATTTTGATCAGCGCCACCTCCGTCCGCGGGTCAGCACCGATGCGCTTCGCCTTGAACTCCCGTCCGTCTGACAGGCGCACCGTGATTGTGTCTACATCGCCCACCACGTGCGTGTTGGTCAGAATATAGCCATCCTTGCTGATGATGAACCCCGAACCTTGCCCGGTCTGCTTGAACATCGGCTGGCGACTGCGGTTGGGAAACCTGCGGTCCGGCTGGCCGGGACGTGCTCTGCGCGGTACGCCAAAAAACCGCTCCGCGAAATCCTCGCCGAACAGATCGAAGGGATTGTTGAATTGATACATGTGCCCGGCCGGCACCTGCTTCTCCACCTGGATAAACACCACCGCCGGCGTCGCCTTTGCCGCGACTCCCGAAAAACCCTTGCGAAAATCAAGCGCACCAGCCGCTTTGGCGAAAACGCCTGATCCGACCAGCAACGCCGCTAAAAGAACGCTGCTCCCCATTCGTGTACCTTTCATCTTCATGCGGCACCTCCTATAACCTTTTGAACTAAGTGTAAAAACTAGGCCATAACCCCAATCAGCAGACGGCAACCTATATGAACCAACGGCCTGGCGAGTGAAAGGAGTTATGGCCTATACGGACCTGTTTTTGTCAACCTCTTTGCCGTCTCTCGCTTTGGCGCTTTAGTAACAAGCTACCCGCGTGCCAACCGCCACAATCACGAAATTTTTCAATACAACGGCGATTTTTTTGCCCATTTAGCGCGAAACTTAGCCCAATCTAACAAGTAAGCGCCGCCCCGTCATTCATTCAAGCGACAGGATGTCCTGAGCATGTGTGACATTTTGGCTCAGGGAGCGGCAAGTGGTGAATACTGGCAGGGGTCTAAATACCTGTCCCTTGGTTGTCGAGACCCGTTCTTAACCATGAAACACATGAAACTTCATGAAAATCGGGGACTCCCCCTTGCCGCGCGGTGCGCGGGCTTGAGATTTTAGATTTGGGATTTTCACTTCGGCGTTCTGAGTTCGGCGTTCGGCGTTCACAGAAGGCGGTGCATGCCCCCAAAAACCTTTGCGATCTTTGCGTTCTCTGCGGCTAAAAAACTGAGCAGCGCCCTCCCCAACCCCTTGGCGTTCCTGGCGTCTTGGCGGTTCCAAAAAACAGAGCAGCGCTTTTACTCTCAAGATTGCGAGCCACTGCGTAGTCGCAATAAGAGTGGTTGACTCGCGACCCGCGACTTGCGACTTGCGGCCAGCCCTGCCCCCCAAAAAAACCTTCGTACCCTTTGTGCCTTCGTGCGAGGAAACAACTTGTTTTTTATCGCGCTTGTCGGGCCGATAAGGCACTAATGCACTAACGCACTAATGAAGACCGGTCCATCAAACGCTGTGCCGTCCCACTCTGCGGCGCTGACGCCATGTTTTCGGAAGGCGATGTGCAGCGTCTTGCCGCCGCGCGTGATGCGCAGGCCGCTGGCGGTGGGCGAGTCGATGCGTTCAGCCTGGCAAGGTACCTCTTTGCCAACGCGTGCGGGAAGCAAGAGCGTGAGGGTGTCGCTGGCCGTGGCGGGCTTGCGTGTCGCGGCCTCGACATGCCAGTGATTGGGGAACGAGGAGCGTCCGTTGCGCATTTTGGGCGGCGGGTCGAAGCCGTCGGTCTGCGTAAAAACAAGCGGCTGGGGCGCGAAATAACGGACCTCAAGGCTGGCGTTCTGCTGGGAGAGACGCAGAGTTTGCGCGGCTTCGTCGAGCGTGAAGGCGCTGAGCCCGTGCGACATGAACTGGAAGGTGGCGGGCGCGGGCGCGGCGAAATCGTCGTAGAGCACCACGATGTCGGGCTTGACGAAAAGCACGGCGCGCTCGGCCCGTGTCACGGCACCGGTGTAGGTGGCGGTCGCTTCTCCGCGCACGTAGTCCCACTCAGGGGAAAAACGCGCGTCGAGGATGCTGCCTGTGGCGGCGGCCGAGTGCATGCGCGGGTTGCCCCCATTGACGAGCACCGTGTTCTGGGAACGCGCGGCGTGCGCCCATTTGTAGTGGAACGCACTGCCGTGCAGATCGCGATAGGTACAGGCGGGCAGCAGACAGTCGCCGAAAGCGTTCAGTTGAATGCCGAGTTGCGCATTGTGGCCATGGCTGCTGGTGCCGAAAGGAGCAGCCTTGAAGAGCAGATGCACGTCGTCGCGGCTGTCGAGCAGGGTCGCATGCAGACTGACAATGCCCGTACCGCGGAAGACCATCGACTGCGGCCGGTTGGTCGGCGCAACGGGCGCGGGCAGCGGCGGCAGATTGACGGCGTACAGAAAGCCCTCGACGCCGCCGGGGGTGCCCGCACGGGTCTGCTGGAGCCACCACGACCAGTTGGCCGCCGCAGCCGCGCCAGCGGGATCGGCCCCTTTCATGCGAGCGAAGTAGTGGAGATACGCGCAGGAGAGCGGACGGTAGGAGAGGTCGCCAAAGCCGGCGTTGGGCGAGTGAGGCGGCATGACGTAAAGCGGAAGGTTGCCGATCTGGTTGAAGAACGGCTTCTTAAGACCGTCGATACCGAGCGCGCTGTGCGCGATCTGCATCCAAGGCGTGACTTTGTTCATGTAACCGGTGAGATAGTGGACGCCTTCGTGCCAGCCGCCGTCATCATCCGCCCAGACCGGATAGGCGGCGTAAAATTTGTTCACGGCGTAATCGAGCCAGGTCTCGGCCTCCGGCACCTCACCGTAGAAAGCGAGGGCGACTTCGGCGATCTTGTGCCAGATGCGGTTGCCGTGGCTATTGAGCGGACGCGTCAGGTGGCCGTTGCCGTGACCGACCTCGCCGCTCTTCCAGGCGTCGGCCACGCGGCGCGACCACACCGCGCGGAAACGGGCGCGCTCCGCCTCGGTGAGGATGTCGTAGATCCAGTCGTACGCGCGCGCCGGACGATAGAGTACGGCCTTGCCTGCCTCGCAGTTCAGCGCGAAGTTGCTGGGGCCGTCCGGGTCCCACGCGGCGAGCGCCATCAGGAACGAGCGGGCCGCCTCGCCATAACGCGCATCCTGAGTCATCAGCCAAACAAAGGCGAGCAGTTCGACCTCGTTGCTGGCGCGGTCGCCGATCAGGCGGTTGGGCCACCAATGTTTGACGGCCTCGTCGTCATCCTTGTTGCGGGCCGATCCACGATGCGCCGGTTCAGGCGTCGGACCCTTCTTGATCAGGTCGTCGGCTGCTTTGCGGAGTGCGGCGAAACGTGCGGCAGCCGGCCCATCCTGCGCGGCGGCGCGCATCCGCGGCAGATCCTCCGGACGCATAAAGAGGCGCGGATGTTTTTCCGGCAACCGCTCACGCTGCTGAGCGCGCGTCGGCATAGGAAAGAGGATCGCGTTGTCCGGGATGGTCACACTCCGCACCGCGCTCCACGTCGACACCTCCTGCTTGGGGGTAGTGAAACGGTAGCGCCAGAACCAGACACCCGGCTCAAGCGGCTCATGGTGGGTGTAGACGCACCAAGGCACTTTTTTGGCGGTGCCGGGAGCGGCGAAGTCGCGCGTCCGCGACCATTCGATCTGGTAGTGCTCGGCACGTTTGTCGTGGACCCAAGTGAAGGAGGGCGGATTCATGACCGCCGTAGAACCATCGGCCGGCCGATAGCCCCACTCGTCAGCGTACGCGGGACGGTTGTCAACCGCAAGCGCCGCATATCTCGAGGTGTGCAAGAACAAAAGAGCCGCCAACGCATGGCCAACGTATTTCATAATGTTCACCTCCGGATCGTCAATTCGCGGATGCCGAAGGCGGGCAGCGTCAGCGACTCGCTGCCGCAGCGGACCGCGCTCGGCGTCTCGCCAAGGTTGTTCACGACAGCACGGCACTCGCCCCGGCTGCCCCGGAAGGCCGTGACGCGCGCAGACGGCGCATCAAGCGCGATCAGGCTCTGCTGCGCAGGCCAGTCGCCGTTGCCCGGCCGGATGCGGAACAGCGGTACGCCGATGCGGAGCCGGTCCGCAATCGCGGCCACCTCTGCAGGGGGGCACAGCACGAGGCCGAAGCGATGCTCGTACCCGCCCAGAAACGGATCGCCGCCCGAACTGATTGAGTGCTTGGCGTAACCGCTGGGAAGAATCTCGCACTCCGGCCGCTTGTCCGCCCGGCCTTGAAGGGAGGCCCCTAAGCCTGCCGCCACAACGCCGTCCTGCGGCGCGACGCGGAACGACTGGTTCCCGCCCAGCGCCACCACGGCGAAGGCCGCGTCTTCGGAAGCGATAGAGACAAAGCGCTGCGCCGCGATGAACGACGGCTCGGGATTGGCGTGCTCGATCGTTGCATAAGGGATGTCGTAACGGACACGGCCGGGCCAACCGCGGAACTCCAGCAGCAGGCCTGCCGGGTCATACTTGCCCATCCCGATCCGGCGCGGCAGGTCGACTTGAACGCTGGCCGTCACCTCGACGCGGTCCGGCCGAAGACCGATAACCAGCCTGATCCACACGGCCCAAGCCAGTTCGGTGAAGACCTCAAGCTCGGGACCGAGCGGTGTTTCCCGCACGCGAGTCGTCGCACGCGTCCAGTCCGGCCGCACCTCTTCCGTCGCTGCTGCACCCGAAGGATCGCTGAGCTTAAAGGGCGCGACCGTGATCTCGATCTGGCGTGAGCCCTCGGCTACAATCAAGCGTCCTTCCGTCAGTGCCGCGCGCTTGCCGTCAGCCGACACGTCGCGGCCTGCCCGCCACTCTGCGGCCGGTTGCGTATCTGGCCTCTCCCGCAATCCCAATAAACGGTAACCGTATGCGGGAAGTTCGACCCGCGCGGAGGCGGTCCACTGCCCCGCGCGGCAGGCAACATCCCCCGGAAGCGGCGAACCGTCCGCGGCCACGAGCGCTAACGGACCGTCGACTGCGAACGAAATATCCGTCGTGCGGGAGGGCGCGGGATTCAGCGCGAGCACATAGCCCGCACAGCCCGCCGCAGGCTGGCTGAGGCGCGCCGCCACCTGTTGTGCGAAGCGCGCCAGCACCTCGTTCGAATAGGCGCGGGAGGTGTCCAGCACGGTCTCCCGGTGCAGCGTGCGCGGCGTCCAAGGAAACCAGCCGCTGGAGTCTGAATTCAGGCCGATCAGCGCATGGTGCCAGGCGCGCGAGAGCACGGTCGGTTCGCCGCCGGGGGCCAGGCAAAGGGCTTCGGTCTCTGGAAATTCGCCGACCTCTTCGAAGTACGCGTCCCACGGATTGTCGGGCGGTGTCGTCCACGCCTGTTTTAGCGGCACGTCCACCGGCCCGATCCGGTGAAGAGCGGCCGCGGCATGGGCGAACCCCGCAGCGCGCAGGGCGTCCAGCGCTTTCACGGCATGCCCGTGCCAGTTCATGTCCATCGGGCGCGCGGTCCAGCGCGAAAAGCTGGGGCTGGGCTCGCGGTCCTCCCGCGCCTGGCCGAACGGATGGGGTGCCGCGCACGTGACGTGGATGCCGACCTCCTGCGTGTACCGTTCGACCGTGGTCCAACGGATGATTTTACCTTTTTGCGCCAGACGTGCGATCTCGGCGACGTAGGCGGCGATGTCACCGAGCTGCTCGAAATCGCCACCGGCCATGATGAAGCTACCGTCGGCATGCGAGTCGTAATACGCCTCGAGCTGACCGAGCCGGATCGAGCGAAGATCGAGGGGAAAAACATCTACCGCGCTGCCGTCGATCCCCTGCACGCGCCGCGGTCTGTCCCAACCGTCGGGCATGACGATCAGCCGTCGGACGCCGATCTGGTTCATGATATGCGGCATTTGAGGATGAAACACAATCTCTTGGGGAAAGAAGGTCGCACAATCGGACTGCAGTTCCCGGCGCATCAGTTCCATGCTGACGCGGCTTGCGACCAGATCGGACTCTTCGTCCGACGCGAGCGCGTGGCTCGCGGCGTACTGGCACCCCGCCATAACGACCTGGCGGCGGTCCACCAGCGGCTTCAGTTCCTCCAAAAACCAAGGCGCATAGCGTTTCAGGCTGAGCAGCGTCAGTCCCGGGAAATCGATATGAGCCGTCACCTCTGGATAGGCTTTGAGGGCGCGCAGGCCTGTGGCGTAGATGCTTGGAAACTTCTCGCGGATCTCCTGCTTAGTGTAGCGGTCATAGCACATGTTGCCGTGCAGCAGAAACGAGATGTAAACGGTTTTTTGCTTTGAAGGCTCCGGCACGGGCGCCGCTGACAGCGGGACACCGACGGCCGCGAGCCCCGCCACACCCTGTAACACACGTCTTCTAGAAAGACACCCACACGTCTGGAAAATCCCCCGACTCCGCGACTGCTCAAGCATGGTCATCCCCTCCTGTTTTTAAGTCCTACCGCTTTCCGGCCCGTCTACGCTAAAGCGGCGTCGCGCGGAATACCGCTTGCCGCCGCACTCCAAATTTTTCGCGCCTTCGCGTGAAAATCAAAAACCCCTGTGCCCTTTGTAAGAGAAAAAACCGAGCTAAGGCAACGCCGTCATAAAACGCTCCTCTGTGGCAAAACGCTCAAAGGCGCAGTCGATCGTGTCGGCGGCATGGGCGTCGGCAGAGAGGATGAAGCGCACACCGCGTTTGCGCAGCAGATCACGGAACGGTCGCGACGGATACGCATCATCCAGCCACCCACGGGAGATAGCGCCGGTGTTGACCTCGACGATCTTGCCGGATGCGGCAACGACATCCGCCGTCTGCTCCAATTCTTCCCGATACCATGCTGCGTCTTCATCGAAATAGGGGTTCTGGACGTTGAATTTCCGGACCAGATCCAGATGCGCGACAATCTCAAACTCATACCGCGACACCATCTCGCGCAACTGCCGGAAGTAGGCCCTGATGTACGCCTCCACGCTACCTTGGAAGTGCGCGGCGATGCCCTCCATCGTCATCCGAGGCAGATTATCCACGGGAACGCGGGAGCCATCGTCCGTGACCACGTAGTGAATGGCGCCGATCATGTAGTCGAGATTCAAGGCGGCGTAACGCGAACGCTCGGGAGCGGTCGCCCCGGGAATGTAATCGGCTTCCACCCCCAGAAACACCTTGATGCGGTCGGCGTACTTGGCCTGAAGGCGACGAATGTCCGCCGCGTATTCCAAACCCTTATCTGGATCAAGCATTCCCAGAATCCGCTCCGGGAATGCCACATGCGATGAAAATCCGATCGCTTCAAATCCCTTGGCTATCGCCGACAGGATGACCGCTTCAGGTGCATGCGCCCCATCGCACCACGTTGTGTGCGTGTGGTAATTCGCTCGGATAAGAGATTTTCGATGTCGTTCAGTAATCATTGTCGCGTAAAAATGTGTGTGTTGTGTGTGTTTCGCTTGCTACCAGATGCAACTCACCTCAAAACCCCTCGTGGCATGGGCGTCCCGCCCATGAAACACGGGCAAGATGCCCGTGCCACACCCGCAGGCGAGAGGTTTTGCAAGAGCCTCAGATGCAACTCATCTCAAAACCGTGTTCTATTATGGCAAACAACCGGATGGAACACAACTGCGGCACTCGGACCGCACGCGCCGCCTTCCGCGTCGCGTGCGGATTGAGGAGTGAGGATTTAGGAGTGAGGAGTTTTTGCCGGCTTTGCCGACACCACGGATCGGGTGGAGACACGGGGATTGCGCCCCGTGTCCCTCCCACACCACCGGAC
>DAOTMQ010000084.1:0-13408 GCA_035450385.1 Kiritimatiellia bacterium
CATGGGCGGGACGCCCATGCCACGAGGGGTGTGGCACGGGCATCTTGCCCGTGTTCCATGGGCGGGACGCCCATGCCACGAGGGGTGTGGCACGGGCATCTTGCCCGTGTTTGCCTCATGGGCGGGACGCCCATGCCACGAGGGGTTTTGCAAGAGCCTCACAAGTCAGGCGAAAAGATTTTGCGGCGGCAAGCGGTATTCCGCACGACGCCGCTTTTCAAGCGTGAGAACGGCGGCAGAGCGGTGTACAAAAGCGGTGCCGCGACCCGCACTTCGTCCCTACACTTCGTCGCTTACACTTCGTCCCTACACTTCGTCGTTTTACACTTCGTCCCTACACTTCGTCGCTGGCGCAATCGACTAGGTGTGGCGACTAAGTGTATTCGACTAAGAGTGGCGACTAAGAGTTTCCGCGCGTGGCGCGGAGGGAAAGCGGTGCCGCGACCCGCGCATAGCGCGGCTCTTGTCACCGCACTCCAAATTTCGAAAGCAGACACTTTTTTTATTGGCCTTATCGGCCGGTAAGGCACTAACTCCTATGGCAAAAGACGCACAGAACAGGATTGCAGCGAGCGCGCGGCGTATCGGCGGCGTGGCGATTCTTGCCGTGCGGGCCGCGCTACGGACGCGGACGGTCGCAGCGTTGCTCGTGCTGCTGGCGGCCTGCGTTGTGGTGTTACCTGGTGTGGTGAAGGGTGACGGCACGCCCGAGGGAGAGTTACACATCCTGCTCACCTACACGCTGAGCTTTGCCTTCGGCATTCTCTGTCTGGCGACGCTCTGGGCGGCCTGCGCTCTTTTTGCGGCGGAGATCGATAGCGCCCGCATGCAGCTCTCGGCCGTCAAACCGGTGCGCGCCGTAGAGTTCTGGATGGGCAAGTGGCTGGCGTTGCTGGCGATGAATGCGGCGGCCCTGCTGGTTGTTTACGCGGGTGTCTACGCGCAGGTGCATTGGCGTATGCACCGCGACGGCTGGGAGGCGATCGAACGTCCGGTCAGTCGTCACGTGGCGCGTCCACTGTTGCCGACTCCGCGTGAAGAGGCGCGAGAGATCTTCGCCGATTTGCAGGCGCGCGGCCAATTGCCGCGTGGCTACAGCGAGCGTACCATTCTGCGCGTGCTGGAGCAGAAGGCGCACGAGAAGTACAGCGAGATCCCGCCGGGGGGCCAGCAGGCGTGGCGCTTCCAGTTGCGTCGGCCGCTGCATACCGGCGAGATGATCGCTGCGCGCATGCGCTTCGAGACGGAATACAACACGCGGACGCAGGTGCGTGGCTTCTGCCGACTGGGTTGCATCGAGACCGGACGGGCCGTTGAAGTACCGCTGGACGATTTCACGCTGAAGGAGATCGAGTTCATTGTGGATGCGCGTGCCTTCGGTCAGATTCCGGCGGAGGGCGTGCGCATGTTCGAACTGAGTTTCGCACATACCGGCGGCGCGAAACATGCGGCGGGTCTCCTGCTGCGCTTCCGCAAGGACGTGGCGCTGTTGACGCCGGGTGGTAGTTTCTGGATGAACATGCTGCGCGCGGCGGCGGTGCATTGGAGCGTGCTTGCGTTGCTGGCGGCCTTCGGTTTGACGCTGAGTGTCTGTTTTTCGTTGCCGGTGGCCGCTTTTGTGGCGACCATGCTGTTGGTGCTTACGATGGTGGGCAACTCTGTGGTGCAGGTGGTTTCGGAAGAGGATGCCCAGAAGTGGAGCAATCGCGCGGGCGTACTGGTGTCGCGCGTCGTACACGGCGCCACGCGCCGCGCTTTGCAGGCTAAGCCGCTGGCGGCCCTGACGAATGGCGAACGGATTGACGCCGACATGTTGCGCACGTCGCTGGGCTGGAACGCCCTGCTCTTGCCGTTGCTGTTGGCGGCGATGAGTTGCGTGGTATTGCGGCGGCGCGAATTGGCTGATACGGAATGACGCGCACGGCGCGGGGAAGACACATGAACATGACGACACGTAGACACTTTCTCAAAACAATCCTTGCGGGTAGCGTGATGGCCGGTGGTTGTCGCACGCCCACAGGACGTATCGGTGCGGCGCGTCGGCGGCGCGTCGGCAGTAGTCGGCTGAATGTCGCGGTGCTCGGTGTGGCAGGGCGCGGCGAGACGTGCTGGCGCGCGGTCAGCGCCGCAGGCGACCGGCTGGTGGCGCTGTGCGACGTGGACGAGCGCGCGCTACTCGCGGCGCGCGACACACTCGCCGATACGCAACCGGGCATGAGGCTTTACAAAGATTTCCGCGTGCTTTTCGAAGCCGAACGCGAGCTTGATGCCGTGTTGATCGCCACGCCGAATCACGGTCACGCCATGCAGGCAACCTGGACGATGGCGCGGGGCTGCCATGTGTTTATCGAACCGCCGTTGACGCACACGCTCGCCGAAGCTGCTGCGCTTGAGCGCGAGGCGCGCCAGCACGACGTGGCGCTCTGGATGGGCGATGAGCCTGCAACGCACCCGGAGTTCCGTCGTGCGGTCACGCTGCTGCGTGGCGGTATCATCGGCGCGGTTACCGAGATACACGCCTGGACCGCGCGACCGGTGTGGCCGCAGGGCGGCAATCGACCGGAGGGGAGCGATCCGACGCCGCCCGAGCTGGACTGGGAACTGTGGCTGTGCGGCGCACCGCCACGCCCCTTCAAACAGCGTGTCTACCATCGTTACAACTGGCGCGGTTGGTACGACTTCGGCGGCGGTGCCTTGGGCGATGTTGGCTGCCAGCTTCTGAGCCTGCCCTTCCGTGCACTGGACTTGGGCGCTCCCCGCACAGTGACCGCAGAGGAGGTCGATGGGGCGACATCCGAGATGTACCCGCGCGCCAGTCGCGTTGAGACGTTCTTCCGAGCACCCGCTCGCCGTCGGCCGCCGGTCACACTCTTTTGGTACGACGGCGGTCGCCGACCGGCGGTGGATCGTTTGCCGGAGGTCATGCGCTCGCTCCGGAGTTTCCCCAACAGCGGCTGCCTGCTGGTGGGCGAGGATGGCGTGTGGCTGATGGCCGACGAGACCGGCGGACGGCAGCGCGTGGCCTTGGCCGGCGAGAAGCGGCTGGTGGATGCAGGGAAACACGCGGCATGCGCGCAGACGCCATTGCCGTCGGACAGCACGGATACGCACATCCGTTTTCTCGATGCGCTGCGCACCGGCACACCGATGCCTGACGACGCTTCGCATGTGCGTCCGCTACTGGAGACCGTGTTCACGGGCTGTATCGCGCAACGTGTGCCGGGGCGTTTGTCGTGGAACAGCCGCAAGGGACGCTTTGACGGTAATGACGAAGCAACCCGTTTGGTCACCTCCGCGAATCCCTCTTTCCAACTTGAGACCTGAAAAGATACATAACCGAGACATGACACATGAACGATATTCCGCGCAGGGTATGGCTTGAGATCGATCTCGATACGCTTGTAGACAACTACCGCAAAATTAGCGAGGCGGTCGCGCCGTGTACGGTGTTGGCTGTACTCAAGGCCAATGCCTATGGGCTGGGTGTGCTGCCCATTGCTGAGGCTCTGGCGCAGGCCGGCGCGACCTGCTTTGGCGTGGCCGAACCGTATGAGGCATTGCAACTTCTGCCGCTCGGCAAACCGGTGCAGATACTCAGCAGTATTTTGCCGGACGAGATTGAACCGATGGTTGAAGCCGGCGTAACACTGCCCATTACCGACAGCGAGACCGCTGCGCGTATCAGTGCGGCGGCGGTACGCTACAGCACCACCGCCACCGCGCACATCAAGCTCGACACCGGCATGGGACGTCTCGGGATTCTTGCGCAAAAGGCGTTGCCGGTGATCGAGCAGACCGCCGCTCTGCCCGGATTGCGGCTGGAGGGAATCTTCTCGCACTTTCCCTACGCATACCAGACCGGATCAGAATTGACCGACAGCCAGATGGACACCTTCTGCGCGATCGTGGAGCAGGCCGCCGCGCGTGGCATTCACTTTGCGAAACGGCATATCGCCAACAGCGATGCAATCAACAACTTCCCGCGCGCTTGCCGCGCCCCGTTCAACCAAGTGCGCACCGGTATCAACTTGCACGGTTCTTTCGATACCGCCGGACGCCGCACGTTGCATGTGATGCCGGTACTCACACTGAAAACGCGCCTGACCGCCATCCGCACTCTGTCCGCTGGCACCGGCATCGGTTACGGCCACACCTACCGCCTGCACCATGCGACGCGCGTCGGCACCGTTTCGGCCGGGTATGCGGACGGCCTGCCGCTCGCACTCTCCAACCGGGGTTACCTGCTGATCCATGGCGTGCCCTGTCCGGTGATCGGACGACTCTCGATGGACTACACGACCGTATCGCTGGAGAGCGTGCCAGAGGCGCAGGTGGGTGATGAGGTCGTCTGCTTGGGCGGCACGGGCATTCACGCGCTGACGGTCGAGGATTGGGCCGCGCTTAAAAACACCCATCCCTACGAAATCATCTGCTCCTTCGGCAACCGCGTCCAGCGCCGGTATCTCTCCCGCGCCTAGCGCGGGGAGATAGCAGTGAGGATTTAGGATTTAGGAATTAGGAGTTTTTGGCAGAGCCGTCGATATCGAAGTCGCCGATCCTGACATTCAACTCCTAACTCCTAAATTTTAACTCCTAAATTTCCTTTCTCCTTCCCTCTTCTCACTTCTCCCTTTACAGTCCGCGCCGATCCGTGCCACACTGATGATATGAAAGTACTGACCTACGTTGGCTGTTACACGGATGAGAAAAAAGAGGGCATCCACATTTTTGAAAGCGACACCGAGACCGGCGCGTTCCGGCCTGTCGGTCTTGTCGGGGGTATTGAAAATGCGATCTGCCTTTCGCTCAACAAAGCCCGTACGCGCCTCTACGCCGGCCTTGGTCTGCAGGAGTTCGGCGGGCGTAACGTCAACGGTGCCGTTGCCGCCTACGCGATTCAGGGCGACACTCTCCTGCCGCTCAACCACAAGCCGATCGGCGTGACACCGCCCTGCTACGTCGCGCTCGCTCCCGACGAGAAGTCTCTCGTTTTCGCCGAGTACACCAATGCGCTCTCCGGCGTCTTTGAACTGACCGAAGATGGCCGGATCGCCGACAAGCCTCCGGTCACCGTGACGCACACCGGCAGCGGTCCCGATCCCAAGCGCCAAGAGAAAGCGCATGCCCATTGTGCCGAAGTCTCGCCGGATGGCCGTCACCTCTGTATCGTCGACCTCGGCATTGACCGTGTGAAGGTGTACGACTTCCCCGGTCGTGCGGCGGGGCTCAAGGAAAAGCCGGCGCTGGCCATCGCCACGGCTGGCGGTGCCGGACCGCGTCACATCATCTTTCATCCGAACGGCAAAACCGTCTATCTGCTGAACGAACTCAACAACACGATCTCCTCATTCCTCTACACCGGCGAGGCCTTCGTCCACGTTCAGACGCTCTCCATGCTGCCGGAAGATTTCACCGACTACAGCAAGGCGTCAGCGATCAAGATTTCATCCGACGGCCGCCGCCTCTTCGGCTCAAACCGGGGACACGACAGCATCGCCGCGTATGACATTGATCCCGACACCGGCAAGATGACGCTGCTGGCGATCTCCAAGCTGGTCGGCAAATCGCCGCGCGACTTCGAATTCATGCCGGGCGAGAAGTTCGTGCTGCTCGGGCACGAAAACTCAAACGAGCTGATGTCCTACGCTTACGACAAAGCCACGGGACGGCTCACCCCCGCCCACGGGCCGTTCGTGCTTCACCGCCCGGTCTACGTCAAATTCGGCGCACAGAGATAGTGGACTTCTTTGGGTCCATTGAGTACTATTTCTTTGCTAATGGACTCAATGAGGGCTGTTAACGAACCACAGTCTCCTTGCCATGGCAACACACTCGCGCACCGCGAAAACGCTCCGCAACCCTCGATTGTCTCATGTCAAACTACAAGCAGTGGGGGTCGCAAGCAGTGGGGGTCGTAGTTTGACATTAGACATTTCATTTTTCCAGACACGCCGCCATCCTTTCGGTGGTGCCTCAGTTGCCTTGCCATGACGATGCATTACCATACCACAAAAACGCTCCGCAACTCTCGAATGTCTAATGTCAAACTACGACCCCACTACTCCACACTAATGTCAAACTACGACCCCACTACTCCACAGCACCCTCAATGCGTGCGCCGTCGACCGACACAAGTCTTGTTGGTTTTCAGCCGAGACTCCACCCTTCCGGTGATGCCTCAGTTGCCTTACCATGGCGATACGTTAACACACCGCGAAAACGCTTCGCAACCCTTGAATGTCTTGCCTATAACTTGAGCGTTAAAAGTTGAGCGTTGAGCGTTGAACGTTTTTTAACTCAGAACGCTGAACGTCAAACTCTGAACTCTGAAGGTGAAAACTTCTTGTCTATCACTTACACCGATCAAAGTTGTCCTCATTTACATTCCCGTGCGAAGCGCGGGCGGCGGGCTAATGTCAAACTACGAGCCCGCTTCTTCCTTGTCAGCGAGGTGTCAGGGTTTGTCTCCGGCATCGGTGGACGTCACTCGAATCCATGCGCTCGTCAACGCCCCCATCCACGACGGCGAATCTTTGATGTCTTTCATACGCACGTTCGTGGAATAGATGGCGCGGGCTTCAAGGTGAGTTGCCGATCTAGTCGGCAAAGCGATGGGAAACAGGTTGCTGACGATATGTCCTGGGGCTACTGTTATCAAGCGTTCAGAAAGCGGTTGGTCAAGCACCCTCGCGCACATTCCCCCAGAACTGACAGGAAGGCTGGTATCTGCGTCCCACGCTCTGTACCGCCAAGAAAAAGCGGTTTGCCCCTCGATCCGCAATTCCTTCCCGGTCTCGTTCCGAAGCTCCGCCACCAAGAGCACATTGGTTTCGGTTCGCTGGACAACACGAACACTCAGCGATACAGGGGAGGAAT
Source organism: Kiritimatiellia bacterium (assembly GCA_035450385.1). Taxonomy (GTDB): domain Bacteria; phylum Verrucomicrobiota; class Kiritimatiellia; order RFP12; family UBA1067; genus DUPH01. Next base: position 6,877 of record DAOTMQ010000084.1, read on the forward strand.
CGTCTGGTGCCGCCGCTGGTGCCGCCGCGACGTTCAGCGTCACGCAGAGAACCACCAACACCTGCGCGAGTGCCAATTGCGCATGGTTGCCATTAGTCATCATAATTCCTCTACCACAGTTGCCTTGCCGTGGCAGCACCTTAACACACCACGAAAACGCTTCACAACCCTTGAATGTCTAATGTCGGATGCGACCCCGCTTCTCCGAACGCTTCTCAATGATTAGGCCTGAGTTTTTTATACTGTGTCCCATCCTTTTTAAGACGCTTAAGCAACTGTTCAACTAGACTCTTCACCTTGGCATCGGTCTCCTCATCAGATATCCAATTAATTGATCCGCCCCTATCATTAAAAGAGAGCCCTCCCCTGTCGAGTTGATCCTCGGATTCTTGAAGTGTCCAATACACAAACACATATGGTTGCGGGATATGTCTGCCATTGGGGCGATTCACATACGGTTGAAGACCGCCCAGTATCGTACGGAACTCTTCTCGCTCTGAATCATTGAGGACAATACGTTCATCACCTCCTAAATACCGAAATACGACTGCCACCAATCTGTTAGCTTTCGATCTTCCAGCGGAAACATCCAGCGAAGATCGATCCTCTTCACTCGCCGCAATACATACGCACAAGAGCACAAACGTTCCGCAAATCCACCATTTCTTCATAGAGTAGACCTCCAAGGTTATCGAGGGAGTGGGTTAGATTGCCTATTGCCGACTGCAAGTTGCCGATTGCCGCGTACTAGTCCAGCGCGTTGGCCACATGCCATACTCGGTGGCCTCTGTGGTTATCATAAGCTCGCCACATCGGTCATCAAACGTCGTCAATCGCACCACCATGAAACCGCCGACCCACAATCCGCCACCTTTTTACGCGAATCGTCATCTTGAGTCAAGCGGGAAGGCAGAGCGAATCGCGCCCGGCAATTGACAGCCCGTTGTTCTGTCGGATACAGTGGAATCATGCACGCGCATCTTCATGAGTTTCTCCATGCCTGGCTGAAGTTTTTCCGACCGCTCGTTCTGCTTCTCGTTTTCGTCGGCGTCGGTGTTTTCGCTGATGATGAACGCCCGCCAGCCGTTACGTGCGCACCGGAGTGGACGGCCCTGTTCGAGCGCACCTCCGGCTGGCTCGGCGCGGACGGTGTCTATTCGGTCCCCCTGAACGGCTATGACGCGGCCGTCGGAGCGCGTTCGGCAGCGTGTACGCTCTTTCTATTCAGCGATACGCGCATCGGCGAGGCGGACCCCCAGACACGCGTCATTACAGGCCGCGGCATGCCGTCTCACTCCGCCGCGATTCTCGACGGTACCGCACCGCGCCGCGAGGCGATCTCGTTCCACTTTGGCGAGCGGGCTGACGGCGGTCTCGGCCTCCTCTTCACCGGCACGCACGCTTGGCTGAATGACGGCATTGCGATCGGCGATTCCGTCTTCATCACCGCTTTCGCCGAAAAGGGTTGGAAGCCGGTGCGGCTTGATTTCATCACCCTGCCGCTGGTCAACGGCCGGCCCGATTTCAAGCGTGTGCGCGTCCGTCCCGATATCCCGTTGCTCTACAAGGACGAAACATTCGACATCATGTTCGGCGTCGCTCTCATGGACCTCTCCGAAGCGGCGGGTGCCTCCCAACCGGACGGATATGTCTACGCCTATGGGTACCGCGACAACAAACAGCGGGGTTCGCGCAAAGATGCGGTGGTGGCGCGCGTGCGGCGTGAGGCGTACGCCGATCCCGCGCAGTGGCGCTTCTGGGATGGTCATGCATGGAGCCCGGATATCGCTGTCGCCGTGCGTGAGGCCGCGACGCTCCACCGCCGTATCTCCACCGAGTTTAGTGTCACACCGATCAGCGAGGGGCTGTACCGCGGCAAGTTTCTGATGGTCTACTGCCGTGACGTGCAGACGCCCGATATGATGATCGCGGTTGGCGAAACGCCCACCGGCCCCTTCGGCGACGGCATCCTTATCCACCGTGCGCAGGAGCCTGAAATCTACAATCCCTCCAACGGCGGCACCACCTACACGTACAACGCCAAAGCGCATCCGCATCTCTCTCCGCCCGGCCGCCTGCTGATCAGCTACAATGTCAACCAGAGCGGCAGTTTGCCCAAGACGACTGAGATCTATCGGCCCCGCTTCTTGTGGCTCGACCTCCATCGCCGCGCTGCGCGCGCGCCCTAAAAAGTCTGGGGCTTTTTCAGATTGCGCCCGCGCGGGGTCTTCCCTAAGATAGAGGCCAGCAAATATGGCTCTCTGTTCCACACCGCTTACGCCTGAGTGCGAAAAAGAAATCGCTCGTTTGATCGATTTGATGCCAGAGGTTGAGTTGGACATGCTTGTCGCTACCGAGCCCGCCTTCCAGAGGGGCGGTTTTCGTGCTGGCAACATCCCGGTCCTGCGGAAGCGTCTGCACCAGATCGTCTGCGGCGCGGGCGAGGTTTCGGATAAGTTGCGATGCATTCTAGCGCGGCGTTCGCGCGCATGTACGCTCACGGGACTGATCGCGATTGACACCCTGATCGAAGCCCGTCACGCCTTCGCTGCGCTGCTCGGCGCACCGGCGTTGCTGGTCGCGCTGCTGCTCGATGACCGCGATGAGGTTCAGGAGTACGCCGAAGACTGGATGCAGCGGCCCGACGCATTTCACGCCATTGAGCCCGACAAAGCCGTCGAGTACCTGCGTGACCTTTTTGCCGATCTCCACAGCCTGCTGGGACGTGCGCCGGATGGTGATGACATGGGTGTCACGCTGACACGTGAAGCATGGCTCGCTCAAAAGGAGCGGCTGGAGCAACGACTGCGCGACTTCAAAACTGAGAACCGCCGTCTGAAAGGGGTGGAGGGACAACTCAAGAATCTTCAACGCGAAAAGGATGAAGTTGTCGAACAGCGCGATACGGCCCGCCAACGCGAAAAAGAGCTGGGCGAAACCCTGCGGCAGTCCGAGCGTAAGCTGGAGGAAGTGACCGTTGAACTGAAGCGTGAGCAAACGCATCGCGAGGAGCGTGTGGCCGCCGCCGTCGATCTGGCGCTTGCGCAGGAGTTCCACGGTTGGCTCGGCCAGGCGCGCGAGGTCGAGCGCGATGTGCATCAGACCGCACCGCATGCGGAGCTGCTCGCACGCGCCCAAGCCGCCTTGAGCAAGCAGGCCGAGGCCGACCGTCACAGCGGCAACCGCGCCCGATTGACCGAACGGCGTGAGCAGATTGCGCAGACGCTGGCGACGGTGCGCGCCGCGCTCCGCAACGCGCTGCGCCCGACGGCCGACCTGCAAGCTGTGGAGAGTGAACTCGCTGCTGAAATGTTGCGCCTCGACAATCTGCTCAATCCTGACGCTCCCGCCTCGTCACTTGAAGACGCACTGACTGTACGGCTCCAAGATGTGGGCGACAACGCCCTGCCGCGCCTGCGCACGTTCCTTGACGATTTGGCCAAGCTGCATGTGCTGGATGCACCGGCCATGGCCCGCTTGAAAGAGGCCTTCCAGCGGCGCATAGCCGCGATCGAGGCGTTGGGGGTGCCGCCGCCACCTCAGGCCGAGGACCTGCCGCCAGAGGCTGCCCTGCTATCGCGCGCGCTCTGCGGAGAGACTCCGGCCATTCTGTTGCTGGACGGCCACAATGTGCTTTACGGGCTGCCCTCCCGCTACAATCCGCCGCGCGGGGCCTCACTCACTGAATCGAAAAAGCGTGAGATGCTCGTTCGCGATGTCGTGCGTCTTGTCGGCACCACGCCCACGCTGCGCACGCAGATCGTCTTCGACGGCCCCACCTATGCGGATGAAAAGGCCGCGCCCAATGTGACCGTGACCTATTCCGGCGGGGAGGGCGAGCATCGCGCCGACAATGTGCTGCTCGACAACATCCGCTTCCACACGTTGGAGTCGTCCGAAATCCCGATCCTTCTGGTCACCAACGATAACGATTTCCGCGCCAAAGCTCGTCGGCTTGGTGCGCAATGCCTGTCGGTGCCTGATTTCGGCGCCTTCATCCCGTGAGCTTCCCCAAGAATTGAAGGGCAAGCCCTTGTAATCGGTTAGTGACAGGGGTCATGCGAGTCGAAAGCATGGTTTGTGTGTTCGCGCATTTTCTTGAGCGTTGAAAGTTGAGTGCAAGTTAGGCGAACGGATTTGGAGCGCGGCGGCAAGCGGTATTCCGCGCGACGCCGCTTTTTGAGCATGAGTGCAACGGCAAGGTAGCGCGCAAAAGCGGTGCCGCGACCCGCGCACAGCGCGGCTCTTGTCACCGCACTCCAAATTTTTCCGCCGCATCACGCGCAGCACAACACACTTGTAAAATCATGTCTAAAAAACGCAACCCGCTTTTCACCAGAAATGCGCGATCTTCGCACCCCCTGTCACCAACCGATTACCAAGCCCTTTCTATTTACGGTTGACTGTTTTACTCTCCCCCCGCACAATGGACGTCGGCTATGGGAACCTGAATTGCAGTCTCTGCTCAACAGGCAAAGTGGAATCTTGAAAGGATACGAGAGTGGACAGGCGCGAATTCTTGAAAGGGGCGGCGGTTGCCGCGATAGGGACCGGGATTCCGTTCAGCGTACGAGCGGAGACATCGGCTGTACGTAGCGGACAGGTGGCGTATTCGCGCACTTTCCCCGTCAAGATCGAGACGGACGTCATGGTCTGTGGTGGCGGCTCGGCTGGCGTCGCGGCGGCGGTCGCGGCACGGGCTGCGGGGGCGCGTGTTTTTCTGGCGGAGGCGTTCACGTGCTTCGGCGGTATGGGTACGGCGGCTCGGGTGCCGGTTTACATGCAGTTCGGCGACGGGATCCGTCCGCTCGCCGCCGGTTTCGGCACACGTTTCCGCGAACGCCTCCTGAAGGCCGGCGCGATATCTAATAATTATGGGTCTTTCGACTTCGAGGCCGTTAAGCGCGAATATGACGCGGTGATGGTCGAATCGGGTGCGGACTTCCTCTTCCACACGAAGGTCATCGATGTCATTCGTGAAGGTGACGAGATCAAGCATGCCGTCTGCGCGTCGCAAAGCGGCATCTGGGCGGTGAAGGCGAAGGTTTATGTCGATGCGACCGGCAATGGTGATGTCGCCGTGCAGTCGGGCGTGCCGTTCGAGAAGGGCGATTCAATGGGCAAGATGATGCCGGCGTCGTTGCTTTCCTCTTGGATCGGTATTGACTGGGACCAGTGGAGGAAGGGGCTGCGGTCGTTCAATGCCGAAATTGATCAGGCACTGGCGGACGGTGTGTTCAAGGTTCCAGATCGCCACATGACGGGCATTTTTAAGTCCGCGAACGGTCTTGGAAACGCCAATATCGGACACGTCTACGATCTGGACGGTACGGACGAACGTTCGCTCACGAAAGGGTATCTGCGTGGTCGCGAATCGATGAAGGAATATCAGCGCTATTTCAGCGAGTACCTGAAGCACGGGCTCGAGAACATCCGTCTCATCGAGACCGGCGCGCTGATGGGCGTCCGCGAGACGCGCCGAATAATGGGCGACTACGTGATGACGCTCGACGACTACGTGAAGCGCGCGGTTTTCCCGGACGAGATCGGGCGCTACGCCTACCCGATCGACATCCATCCGTTGAGTGCGGACAAGGAGGCTTATGCGAGGCACCGCGAGGAGTTCGACCGGCTCTACAAGTATCAGAAGGGCGAGAGTTACGGCATACCCTATCGCATCCTCTGCGCGAAGGGCGTGAAGAATTTGCTCGTTGCCGGACGGTGCGTTTCGACCGACCAGAAGGTGCAGGCATCGATCCGGGTGATGCCGGCGTGCTATATCATGGGTCAGGCCGCCGGTTTCGCCGCCGCGATGGCGGCGGACGGCGCGGGTGATATCCGCGGCATCTGTGTATCCGAACTCCAGAGGAAATTGAAGAACTTTGGCGCCTATCTTCCAAACGCCTGATCCGGCCCGCCCGAGATGGCTTCCGCCTTACGCGGGGACCGACGAGACCTGCCATGCAGACCATTCGCATCACTGATCTTCCGAAAAACCACGCTGTCACCGAAACCTTTCTCGATGGGACGCTGGCCGTGATTTCGCGTTCGGGACTGCACGCCACCGAACGTCTGCTGCTCGCCAATCTGCCGTCACTCGACGCCGCGCCGGAGGGGGCGCTCCTGACTGCGGGCAACCGGAGCGGCTGCATCGCTCTGGCGGCCGCAGCGCGTTTTCCGGAGCGCGCACTGGCCTGCCATGCATTCGACCTGCACCATGCCCGCGCCATTCAGCGCACGTTGGCGGCCCATGGTGCCCATCCGCATTTTACGCATGATCGCGAGGTGCATCTGTGCGACGAGACCCTGGCCGACACGTCGCCGGACATCGCTTCTGACCAATCGGCGGTTGCGGTCCATTGCACGACTTCCTTGCCGGACGGCCCTTTCGCGGCCGCGCTCTTTATGTCCACCCCCGGCACCATGACCGGCGAGTTGGTGCTGGATCAGCTTGAAGAGATTCATGCGCGTCTGGTAGATGGCGGTCTCTGTCTGATGGCCTGTGAAGCCAGCAGCGCCGCGCTTTTCAAAC
>DAOTMQ010000085.1:0-13400 GCA_035450385.1 Kiritimatiellia bacterium
GCGAGGACGCCCGCGTTCCCGACTCTCTGCTCCCCTTTTCACCAGAAACGCATGACCTTCGCACATCCCTGTCATTTGCCTATAACTTACATCAAAGTTATCCTCATTTACTTCCCGTGCGAAGCGCGGGCGACGGGCTAACCGATTACTCCCAGTTTACAGTCGGTTTGGTGACAGGGTACGCCGCCCATTGGATGGCGCATTTCGGAACGCAGTGACAAGGACCGCGCTGTGCGCGGATCACGGCACCGCTTTTGCACGTCGCCTTGCCACCGCACTCCTGTCCAAAAAGCGGCGTCGCGCGGAATACCGCTTGCCGCCGCCAAAATCCGTTCGCCAGACCTGCGGAGCGTTGTAAAGGATAAGCGCAAGGCGAAGGCAAAATCTCCGCGTCTTCGTGCCTGCATTCTTGCAAGACTCATTGAGTCGGCGGCGCTTTCGCGGCCTCCAGCCACGACTTGAGAACGGCCGTCTGGCGCACGGTATCCGTGTAGGTGTCTCCGACGGGATTCTCCAGCGTGTACCAGCCTGTGTAACCGGCCCGGGCCATCGCCGTGACAATGGCCTCGTTCGGCACGGCTCCAAGTCCCAACGTCACATACGCCCGGTTGTTCTCCTTCGGCTGGTCCTTGAGGTGGATGTGAGCAACGCGGTCCTTCGCATACTCCATGAGTTCGAGAATAGATTCCCCACGGCCAGCGTAATATAGATTCCCGGAGTCAAGGGCGAACCCGATTTCCGGGATTTCATCCAGAAAACGGCGCAGGTATTTCGTGTGCGAACAGGCGTTTTGGGTTCCACCGAAATCCTCAACGGTCACTTTGATTCCGAGTTTTCCGGCTTGCGCGGTGAAGTCCTTCATCTTTGCGAGGATGATGTCAAATTCCGCCGCCTCGTCCCCGTCTGCGGTAAAGTTCGGCGGAATGACCATAATCCGCGGTACCCCGTATTTAACGGCAAGATCAAGGCAGCGCTTAGCGTCCTCTGGAAACTTCGAGTCGTCGAACATCGGCGCAAAGTAGTAGAAGTTGATGATTTTGAGCGGCGTCGCCGCCAACTGATCAAGGTCCTTCTCGTAGGGTCCCGCATCGACACCACGCACCCCGAGCGCATACAGCCGTTCCGCAGCCTCGCCAAGGGAGATGTTACGTTCTTTTGAGACCCGCCGGACAAAATTCGCAAACACGGATATGTTCGGCTCGGCGGCGACCGCCAGAAACGAGAACGAGATGAGCGCCAACAGCGCCAGAACGATTTTATTGGATGTCTTGTTCATGACTATGCTCCGTTATTCATTCATCCCACCGCGCGTACACTCTCCTCCATCGCCGCCGCCTGCTCTTCCATGCTGCTCACCATTTTGAACTGGGTGCGGCAACGGTCGAGATTATGGCCCGGGCGGTGTGTACGGAAATAGACGTCGCCTGACAGATAGTCCGTCAAAAAGCGGATACCGATCGTCAGCGTAATCAACTGTCCGGAAAACACCAGCTCCTCGCGCTCGGCCGGCAACAGAAAGTTCGCGCCTTCAAGATAACCGCGCGTCAGCGCCTCAAACATCTCCATGCGGCAACTGACCTTTGAAAGATCGCGCTCGTCTTCGAGCGCCGAAGCCGTCGCGGTGCGCACCATATCGCCAAAGTCGTAGAGCGCGAGTCCCGGCATCACCGTGTCGAGATCGATCACACAGACGCCTTCGCCCGTTTCATCATCCAGCATCACGTTGTTGATCTTGGTATCGTTATGCGTGATGCGTTCCGGGATCTCACCGCGTGCGTGGCGTTCGAGCAAGTGCCCACAGCGTGAACGCCGCTCTTTGACAAACTCGATCTCCGCCGCGACCTCAGCCTTGCGTCCAAAGGCGTCGGCCTGAATCGCGGCATCCAGCGCATCCAAACGCGAGAGCGTATTGTGAAAGGCCGGAATGGTCTCGTTCAGCCTCGGCGCGGGCAAATCCGCGAGCAGGTTTTGGAAGCGTGCGAACGCACGCGCCGCTTCGAATGCCTGACGCGCGTCTTCAATCACATCATACGTGCGCGCCCGCTCGATGAAGAGATAGAGACGCCACCAGTTGCCGATGCGGTCACGTACCCAAGGGCGTCCATCCACCCGCGCGGGAATGACGGTCAATGCTCTGCGCGATGCGTCGGGTGCCCCCGCCATCTTGGCCCGCAGATGATGGGTGACGCGCACGATGTTATCCATCACGCCGTCCGGTTGCTTGAAGATGTCGTGGTTGATGCGCTGCATCAGGTAATGCACGGGCGTACCGGCCAGACTAGTCTGGACACGGTAGGTGTCATTGATATGGCCGGTGCCGTACGGCTCGGCCGATACAAAATCCCCCCAAGCATAAAACCCGGTAAACACGTCGCGCAGGGCGTTTTGATCAGTTATAGCAGTTGACATATTGTCTCCTCAAATTCTCTCTCTCCGCGAAAACACTTAATCGTCACACTTAATCGTCACACTTAATCGTCACACTTAGTCGGAAACACTTAGTCGGAAACACTTAGTCGCCACACCTAGTCGCCACACTTAATCGCCACACTTAGTCGCCACACTTAGTCGAATACGCTTAGTCGTCACACTTAGTCGATTGTGCTCGCGACGAAGTGTTTGGACGAAGTGTAAACGACGAAGTTCAGGGACTAAGTGTAAGCGACGAAGTGCAGGGACTAAGTGTAGGGCGCGACAATGGAGGGCGAGTGTCCCCACGAGCCGCCTTCCGCTGTGCGGAAGGATGGTTTCAGGGTTCATTGCTGAGCCCCCTTGTCACCACCCGACTATTCTTACTCGCCCAACCGCCGTACGACATCCGCCTTCATGGCGTCGATCAGCGAGGACGTGTAGGCGGCCAGCGACAACGTGTCGTCTTGCACCACCGGAGTCAGGTCCATGGCGAAGGACAACAGCGTGGCAGAATCCACGGCATGCGACTCGAAGAAGGTGGCGTGGGCTCTGCGGCGTCCCATGACCGCTTCGTCATACCGCTTGCCGCCTGAAATCTGCGAATCGAAGACTGCGGAGAGCGCGGCCGAGATATTGGCGCGTTCACTGACATCCAGCACGACCTTGCGGTCATCCGGCAGCCAGTCGAGGTCGCGCCAGATTTCGCACCCGTAGACCTGCTGCGGACGGTCGGCGACCGGCATGCGCCGGATCGCCGCGATCGCGGCGCGTGTCACCCCGACATGCGTGTCGTGCTTGTCGGAAGGCGCGTGCGTGTAGACCGTCTGCGGGCGCGTCGCCACCAGAATCTCGTACAGGTCATTCACCAACGGCGTGTTGTCCTGCGCCTTGACCTGCTTGCTGGTGAAATCAAGTTGCAGTATAGCGCCGTAACGCCCCACCATCGCCGCAGTACGCTGCTCGACGCGCCGCACCGCCTTCATCTCATCATCGGTGTAGGCGGCATAAACCCCGCTACGCGAACTGCCCGCGCCATCGGTGCAGGTCACCCCGCAATACGATTTGTCCGGCTGGCCGAAACAGGTCAGGATGCCATGCACCGTCATAAACTCCAGATCATCCTGGTGTGCGCCGATCCCCAGATGGGTTGTGCGTGCCAGCGCCGCCTCAAGCGGAGTCCCGTCGGGGACAAAGATGTCCGCCGTCGCATTCGTCAATTTCATGTTTCTCTCGTCCTTTCCTTCCGTAACAACAGTGAGACTCTTGTAAAACCCCTTGCTTGCGAGGTGTGGCACGGGTATCTTGCCCGTGTTCCATGGGCGGGACGCCCATGCCACGAGGGGGGGCAAGAGCCTCCCGTGACTTACAACACGGGCAGGGAGGCCGCCGCCACCGATTGGCCAACCCGGCGCGCCTTCTCGTCCGGCATGAACACTTCCACCTGCTCGGCGATTTCCGGGAATTGATCCGCAAGAATCAGCCGCGCCGTCTCCAGAATCATGACCCCGCCCGCGCCGGATGTCACGCGCCCGAGGATCATCATACTGTCAAAGCCGTAAAACTCACGGTACCACGGCACGGTGTAACCGAGGTAGAGGCCTATCTTCTGGTAGATCCGCAGGGCCGTTACATCGCCTTCCGCCATGCGCTCCTGCACGCGCTCCAAACGTTGCGGCAACGCCATCTTAGCCGGGAAGCGCATGCCCTTCTTCAACGCCAAATGGTTCACCGCCTGCTGCGAAAAGTACATCGCGCCGACACCGATATCCCCCGACCACTCATCGGCCGGAGCCTCCGGATGCAGATCAACCGGCGCAAAGGCGAGTTCCGAGAGACGCCCGGTCAGGCACCCGTTGCGATCGATAAAACCGACAGCTTCGCTTGAACCCATCGCCACGCCCAGAATCCCTTTCTTGCCGAGCGACATCAGACCGGCCAACGCCGTCACGTCGCCGTCGTTGGCAACCTCGATCGGCACCTTCCACTCCTCCGCCAGACGGACGAACATGTTCTGCGCCTCGGCATAGCGCGCTTCCGGAATCGAACGGAGCAGCGAAGCCACCCGAATCCGATTGTCCACGATCACGCCGGCGCTGCTGCCGCCGATTGCATCCACCCGCGGCAGCTTAGACGCAGCGATCTTCAACCCCTCGTTCAACTTGTTGTAGTGATAATCCGGGTCGGTCTGGTTACGCGGATCCCATGGGAACTCATCGCTGTAAACCGCCTTGCCATTCTTGACCGCACTGATCTTGAAATCGCTCGCCCCCAGGTCGAAGCCGATCCGGCAACCGTTGGTACGGTTGTCCATCACCAGTGCACGCTCGTGCGCCTGCGGCATCTCGCTCAGCTTGCGCAGTTCCACCACCATCGGACGGTCGTAGACCTTTTCCATGAAGTCCACATCGAACTTCCGCGCGCCATCCTTCGAGTACTGCTTTTTGATCGACCGGCACAGCTTGCTCGGCCCCGCCAACATCAAACGCCAGCCGCCGGAGGCCCAGAGCAGGAACTTCACGATCCGCTCTGCAAGTTGCGCCACTTCCGGCAAATCCTCAGCGCGCGCCGGCAACGGCAGATCATAGCGGGAGATGTAGCCGTTCTCGCGCTCCCAGGCAATCGCAAGCACAGAATCTTTCGGGCCCGCCGCCTGTTTCAGCGTGTTGAGCAGCGTGATCGGCGGTTTGAAATCGCGTTTCAATGTGACCTTGGTCTGAATCATTTTCCGCAGCATAATGGCCCCTTTCTTTTTGCTCCTGCACTGGAGCGTGATTTTGTTTGCAGTCATTTTAACAAGTTGCGTCTTTGGATTGCGTTCACAATCCTAATATCGTATGATTACGCACAAAATGAAAGCAATCTCCAACCTGCGTTTTGATTACATGAACACCCCCGAGCGGCGTGCGCTTGACCTCGCGCCGCTGGGTCTCCCTGCCGTCCCGATGTTGGGATATTGTAATTACCGCAATCCCCGCCCCGATGTGCCGGAGCACTGGCACCCGGACTGTCTTGAGATCCACACCTGTGTGCGCAATACACTCACCTTCGGCTGCAACGGCAGAACCTACCGCGTCGGGCCGGGCGATGTCTTCGTGAACTTTCCCGGCGAACGCCACACAGTCAGCGAACATCCCAAGGGGTTGATCCTCTATTGGCTGATCCTGCGCGTCGATCCCCCCGACAACGCATTCCTGCAACTGCCGACCGCCGAGGCCCGCGCGCTGCGGCTCGCCCTGCTGAACCTGCCGCACCGACATTTCCGCGGCACCGACCGCATCAGACGTCTTTTCCAAATGCTGCACACGGTGTATGACGAACCCGACAACACGTTGCGCCCGCTGCGTCTGCGCATCGCCCTGCTCGATCTGTTGCTGGAGATCACAGTCGCGGCCAGCGCCCACACCGTACCGCCCGGCGAGACGCGCATCGAGGCTCTGTTGCGCGAGATTCAGGCGCATCCGGAAAACAACTATCCGGTGGACGAGCTCGCGCGCCGCGCGGGCATGACCCCCGCCCACTTCACCACGCGTTTCCGGATGCTGGCCGGCCTTCCTCCCCGCCAATTCCTGATCGACTGCCGCATCCGCGCCGCGCGCGAACTCCTGCAAACCACCTCGCTGCCGGTCACCGACATTGCCATGCGCCTCGGCTTCTGCTCATCGCAACACTTTGCCAACCTTTTCAAGCGACACACCGGCATCACACCGCGCGCTTGTCGCCAAGGCCACTCCGGACCGCTGCGCGCGAGTGACAGCGATGACGGACAGAGCGTGAACGTCGAACGCCGAACTCAGAACGCCGAACTCAGAAGTGAAAACGTTTGAACGCTCAACGTCCAACCCAGGAATAACTATCATGAAACCTACCTCTCCCGCATCCCCTGAACGCCGTGCCCAGTTGCAGGCCGAACTCCGCCGCGATGTTACCGAGCGCCAAAGAGGTTATCGTGAACAAGCGTTGCGCATACTGCCGCATGTCTGCGCAAGTTGCGGACGCAGCTTTGAAGGCAAACGCCTCAAAGAGTTGACCGTGCACCACAAGGATCACGACCACAACAACAATCCGCCGGATGGCAGCAACTGGGAATTGCTCTGCATCTATTGCCATGACCATGAGCATGAGAAGACCCTGCTCGGCGGTTACTATGAAGGCGCACGCGCCCAGAAGGATACCTTCAAGCCTTCAATCTTTGGACAGTTTGCCGTGCTCGACAGCCTGCTGCCCCAACCTCCCACCACGGATGACCGGGCTAAATAAGAGACACAATAGGCAATAAGTTTTAGTGCGCGAAATTTTCGCCGGACTAAGGCTAGAGCAAAGGATACAGGACGTCGCGACAGGCATCATGCAGGTGGCCGTTGGTAGCCAAATATGCCATACGGTACCCGTCATAAGTTTTTAGCGCCTCGCAACGGCCGCCGGCCCGCTCTACAATCAGGCTGGCGGCGGCTACGTCCCAAAGATAAATGCCAGACTCGAAATATCCGTCCAGACGCCCCGCCGCTACCAGACACATGTCCACGGCGGCAGCACCGAGAATGCGCGGACGCTGGGCGATTTCTGCGACGCGCCGCATGAACTTGAAGGAGTGTTCGCCGAGATCCCACTTGTCCGCGCCGGTCGCCAGCATCGACAGGTCGAGCCGATCCGTGTTCGATACATGGATCGGCGCACCGTTGCACAGTGCGGGACCGTCGCAGGTCGCTTCGTAAAGCTGGTGCATCTCCGGAATGAAGACCGCACCTGCGATCGTCTTCTCTTTGTACCGCACCGCGACCGAACAGCACCACAACGGCAGACCGTGGAAAAAGTTGATCGTGCCGTCGATCGGATCGATGATCCAGACGGTATCGCTTTCGGGCAACGGTGCGTCGCAGGTTTCCTCGCCCAGGATCGCGTGGCCGGGGAAGGCGGAGAGGATCACCGAGGTGGCGACTTCCTGCGCCTCGACATCCAGCTTGTGTTTGACGTCGGTACGCAAAATCGAGTTGACGTCGCCGCGACGGTGAAGGTTGGCGAGCACGTGTTCGCCCGCGCGGCGCGCGGCGAGTGTAGCGATAGCTTGGAGTTGGGTTGGTGTATGCATAATATGAGCGACCTTCAGCGTGGCAGGATCTCGCCGTAGAGGGTTTGCGGCGCCGCACGGGTGATGCGCACACGCGCCAACGTGCCGGGTTCGAGTCCGGGGAGCGGATCAAAAATGACGATCTTGTTACCGGGCGAGCGGCCCGACCAGCGCGCGGCATTACGCAGACTGGGACCTTCGACCAAGACCTCCTGCACGGTGCCGACCAGCCGGGAATTCGTGGCAACGCCGCGCACGTCCTGATCTTTAAGCAGGATTTGGTTGCGCCGCATTTTTTCTTCTTCGGGCACGTTATCCTCCCAAGCGGCGGCCGGCGTACCGGGGCGGGGCGAATACTTGAAGATGAATGCGTTATCGAAGTCGGCCTCATTCATCAGAGAGCGCGTGGCCTCGAAGTCGTCGGGCGTCTCGCCGGGAAAGCCGACGATCACATCGGTGGTGAGGGCGAAATCCGGCATGGCGTCGCGCAGGCGGCGCACGGCATCCAGATAGTCCGCCCGCGAATAGCCGCGCCGCATGCGCGCGAGAATGGGATCGGAACCGGACTGCACCGGCAGGTGCAGATGGTGACAGATGGTCGGCAGCGTCGCGCAGACGCGCACGAGTTGATCGGTGACACCCGACGGATGGCCCGACGTGAAGCGCAGGCGGAGCAGGCCGGGGATGGTGGCGACCGCCTCCAGCAGACGGGCGAAGGGTTCCGTGAAGCCACCGGGACTCGGCGCGTCGGACGCATCCCAGACCGGATTGGCACGTCCGTAGTTCATGACGCTCTGGCCGAGCAGAGTGACCTCGCGCACACCGTTGCGCACGAGTGCGCGGATCTCAGCGACGATTTCGCGAGCTGGCCGACTGTATTCCGAGCCGCGCACATCGGGCACGATGCAATAGGCACAGCGCCGGTCGCAACCGAGCAGGATGGTCACAAACACGGAAAATCCGGTGTCGGTGCGGGCATCGATCACATCGGGCGTTTCGTCGAGATCCGAGATTTCAAGCAGACCTGTTTCGCCGACGAGGACACGGGCGACCAGACGCGGGATCGCCCCCGCGCAACGGGTGCCGACCGCGAAATCAAGCCCCGGCACATAGGTGAATATCTCGGGCCCCAGCCGTTGCGCCATGCAACCCATAAGCCCTACCATCCGGTTCGGACGGTCGCGTCTGGAGGCGCAGAGCAGGCCGAGCTTGCCGAGCGCTTTGTCCTCTGCTTTGGCACGCACGCTGCATGAGTTGACAATGACCAGGTCGGCGTCGTCCTCACGCTGGACCGGCGTATGGCCGGCGGCCTCAAGCAGGGCCGCGGCCGCTTCGGAGTCGCGGACATTCATTTGGCAGCCGTAGGTGTGGAGGATGAATCGCATGACGGTCAAGGTGTTTCGGTTTTGGGGGCGTCGGCCTGTTCGGGTTTGGCAAGCCCCTCCGTGATTTTTTCAATGATACTGACGTAAGACCAGTCCGGGTTTTCGAGTTTCCCGAAGACTTTGAATTCGAGCAGCAGGCGGGTGAACGGCAGCGTTATCAAGCGGGTGATACGGCCGGCGATGGTTTTTTGTTTGAAGATGTTGGCGCGGACCGTGAAGTCCAGCTTGTCGGTGGCGAGGTTGTAGGTGCCTTTTCCCGATATGCTGAAGATGTTGCCCTCGAGCAGCAGGTTGTCGGTATGGAGCACGCCGTCGCGGATGGTGAAATCCATTGATCCCGACGATTGATCGACGATCGACGAGATGCCGGGAATGGTGCGCGACAGGTAGTCGGTAAGTCCGGCGAAGATCTTCATGCGGTGAATGACGCCGTTGCGGATAGTGACGTGGCCCTCGCCGGAAAGATTTTCGACCGTGCGTTCGTGGAGCGGTCCGCTGAGTTGGAGCTTGCCGGAGACCTGACCGGCGCGGTCGTTCGTGACATTGAAGGCTTGCGAAATCTCTTCGAGCGCGACATTGCTCATATCCAGTTCGGCGTTGAAGACAGCGGCGGTTGCGGCGTATTCGGGAAAATCGAAGGCGACCTCGCCGGTGATCGCGCCGCCGCTAAGCGAGGTTCCCCGGACATTGCTGAAGCGCGCTTGATATCCCGCAAGCATGAAATCGGCGGTCACTTCACGCGCTTCGAAGTTCAGGATCGATCCGGCCGGGAACGAGACCTTGCCGGACAACTGGTTGGTGACGGTACTCTTTGTTGTTGAAAGAGCCACGACACCACGGGTCGATAGCGTGGGAGGCTTCGTACAGCGTACACAGTCGAGTTCGCCCTTGTTGAGAATGTTGATTATGGTGAAGAGCGGCGGGATGTCCATTGTCGTATCGGCTTCGACCTTCAGCCCTTCAACCTCTTCGATGTAGGCGAGACGGCCCTGGATGGGTGCGCCGTCGGCGGTTTGCGCATTGAACGGATCGATCACGACCGAGGTGTAGATGTTGGTGCCGTAGATGCCGAGCGTGCCTCTTGCGAACGCGATGGGCACAGTGCGGTAGGTGCAGGGACCGACGTCCAGATCCAGCCGCATAGCAAAGTCGGTGGTTTCGATATCGACGTCAAAAGTGTAGTGCGCGTCGACCGGGCGTTTGATTCCGGTGAAGCAGGAGATCTGCTCAATGGCACCGCGCGCTTTCAAGATTCTGAAGAGAGGCATCAGATTATCAGGAAACGCCTGTCCTTGCGCCCTGCCATAGACGCGCTGCGCTTGCAGGTCGATGGTCACTTGACCATCCACCTGCAGTTTGAAACTCGGGTTAGGTAAATGGATGACGACTTCGGTGACATCAATGCGCGTGCTGGAGGTGGAGACGGTGGCGGTGAGACGATCGGCCTTGATGCCGAGGATATCGGCCTGCTCGACCTTCAATGGGAAGGGTACCATGACCGGCAACTCGGGGAGTTCCTGTGGCTCATCCTGTTCCGGCGGCAAGTCAGGCATTACGATCTGTTTGAGGGTCACGCCGCGCACACGTTCTGAGGTGTCAAGCCCCGGCGACAACGCAAGGTCCACGACGATTTCGTCGACCGACACCAGCGCTTGGGCAGCGACCCGCTTCTGGAAGACTTTAACACGGTGGAGCCGCGCCCCCTGTTTCAGGCTGAAAGTGGCGCGCTCAATCCGCACGAAACGGTCTTCATCAGAGAGTGCACTTTCAAGACGATGCAGCAACGGAGCCGGTAGACCGCGTTCGAGCAGATAAAGCACTGCCATGCAGGCCACCAGCAAAACAACCGCCAGCCAGAAAAGGCCCTTGAGGATGGAACCGATGATTTTGAGGATTCGCCACATGTCGTCACGCCGCGCACTGTTGGGTATCGTGCGCAATGACCATAGAATAACGGAGAGAGCATGTGTGCGGCAACCGTAATTGCTTGGCAGCAGCGGGATGGTTTCAGTTTTTTAACGCAGAGGCGCAGAGTTTTGGAGGGCGGGTATCACACAAAGACACCCATCCAAATCGTTATCGGGATCGGGTTCGAAATCGGGATCGGTATCGGAACATTATTGAACCGCCAAGATCGCCAGGGTGAAGAGAACAAGAATCGCGGCGCTCTTGGCGGTTGCACATTTTTCACCTGCCGCAATGCCGCCCGCCTCATCACCATCATCATTTCTCATCCTCTCTTGGGTCACATATTCAAATATGTGACCTCGGGGGCCGACATCCGACTTTCTTGTGGCTGATCTGTTATAGTGCCTGAATAGCCGCGACACCGTCTCTCACAGGATGAATCCACTGCACGTTGCGCAACAGGTCTTTACCGTCCGGTCGTTCGGCCAAAGCCTGTTTGAGGGAATCATCGAGCGTAATGATCACATGATCGGTCGCAAGGGCGGCTTCAAGGAGCCCTTTGTCTTTCTTGATGGCAGTTCTGGCCGCAGAGGAGTAAGCCGCCCAGCGTAAGTCGAGTCGCTTTGGGGATATTACAGCAATAGGCTTCTGTTTTGCGGCCATGGAACGTCTCCATTTGCGCGAAAATCTACTCATGTGCTGTCCCCACTCCTTGCGGATCGGTTCTGTGAGAGCCACGCGGTGACAGATAGCTCGAATGGCCATTAGGCAGTTTCGGCAGGCCGATGAGACCGGATGTTCGGTTTCTCCTGCGGCCCGCACAACCGAAGCGTCCACAACCACGAGGCGGCTCATTGGCGCGCCTCCTTTGTCTCTACGGCGTCCAGATAAGCCTGTTCGGCCTGGAGTTCGGTGTCGTCGAAATCTTCGGGCCACTTTCCGTAAGCACCTTTGTCGTCCAACTCGGCGGTTGTGATAGTGGTTTCTCCCTCTTCGTTCCGGGCAAACCAGTGCATGGCGACATCTTCCTTGTTCAAGTTACCGATCGCGATCAGGGTCTGCAATTCACGCAGAAATATAGCGCTATGCGTTTCGACAACTGTGACCACGCCCCGCTTCACGGCGGTCTGTAAGACTCCGGCCAAGCGACGCTGTGCAAGCGGGTGCAGGTGAATCTCCGGTTGCTCCAAATAGACGAGTTGTCCTGGACGGGCGGCCAGCAAAGCCACAAGCACCGGTAACGACTGTGATACGCCGAAACCGACATCAGCGATGTTAACCAGATCGTGCGCACCGCCTTGGCGCGCACGTGGTAGCCGTCCCACCTTCAATTCGACCTGTGTGTCATCGACTGGCTCGGCCTTCACTTTCCAAGTAAGCGTCATGGCCTCAAGATAATGGGCGAGTTCGTTCAGTTTATTCTTCCCGCCGACTCCTCCTTGCCACTCCGCAATCACACTGGCGACGTAGGGCTCAAAAGTTCCTTGATACACCGGCCCGCCGGCGGCCTTTTGGTAGGTTCGTCGCGGATTCCCCCGAAGTCCAGGCAGATGAATGATTTCTCCGATAAACGAAACGAATGCGCGGCTGGGGGACAGGGCGAAAGGCCCGAAACGGATCCGGTGGGAAGTATCGTCGGGTGCAGTTAGTTCAAAGGAGAAGAAGCAACGTTCGCGGCGAACCGTCCATCGGAGCGCCGACTTTTTATCTTTACCGACCTCACGGTGCATGGTCTTCCATGGTTCCGGCAGGATAGTCCTAATCGCATCATGAGACATTGATGGCACGACGCTGAAAGATTCTTCTTGCGAAACATAGTCCATTTCCTTCAGATCGAACCCCCGTTCGGCTTTGCGGAAGGTCAACCCTAACGACTGCCCGTCCAACAGCTCGATTCGCACACCGAACTCATCCTTGTTACCTTTGGCGAGCAGTTGATCCGCGCGCGTGAACTTCACATTCGTGCCGTCGAGCAACAGTGCGCCCGGGTCGCCGGCCGCTTCCAGAGTCTGTTTGAGCAACAGCAGCGGCTGCATCAGACTCGATTTTCCCGAGCTGTTGGCACCGGCCAATACGGTCAACGGTCGGATGGTGACACGTTGCTCATCTCTGAGCGATTTAAATCCGTATACCGATATTCCCGAAATCCGATTCTTGGTCTTTGCCATGACTCATTTCCTTTTTGCGCCCCATGACTCTTGCCGCTTGATAGAGTCTCACACTCCCAGAACACATGGCACCAAAATAACAGGTCACATCCATGAATACGAGTGCAAAAGGGCGCATTGCGTTTCACCGAGTCCTCGTTGGAGCTTCAAGTTTAATACTTCGGCGTTGGGCGTTCGATGTTCAGCGTTCGGCGTTTTGAACCGCCAAGGGTAAAAATCGTGACGTTCTTGGTATTTCATCTTTACCGGCGGTTGGCGATCTGCTCAGCCCTGAAGGGGCGTGACATACCAGCTCAGGGCAGCGCCCTGATATCCCGAAAGAAGAAATGGCATCAGCCCTGAAAGGGCGTGACATAGAAAAGACACCCCCACCCCGCCACTCCTCACCGCTCGCCTGTTACCCGCTTAGATGTCTTCTTCGAGGAGTTGCCCGTTGTCTCTGAGCCATGCCCGCGCTTTTTC
>DAOTMQ010000086.1:0-13384 GCA_035450385.1 Kiritimatiellia bacterium
GGATTCCACGGCAAGTCACAGTTGATCACAACACTCGCCTGTTGCAGATTCAACCCCTGCCCGCCGATGTCGGTGGAGAGGAAAACGCGGCAGTCCGCCTCGTTCTTGAAGCGCTGAATCTCCCGACGCCTGTTTTTCTGCGGTACCGATCCCGTATGCCACGCCGTCTCCACACCCATTTGCGTGCAACGCGTCCGTACAAGCTGCAGCATGCGCTCCCACTCTGAAAAGACCAGCACTTTCACGCCGGGCGTGGAAAGCGCACTCTCCAGCAGGTCTTGAATTTCGTTGAGTTTCGGGCAAATACGGCAGGTCTCATCCAAGATGTACGGCGTGTCACACAGCATGCGCATCATCGACAGTTCGCGCTGCAAGCGGTCGGCTTCAGCTTTCGAAAGCGTCCGTGTACGTGACTGCGCCAACAGCCGCGCCACGCGCTCCTCATGCACCGTGTATCGCGCGCGCTGTTCCGGATCCATCGCCACGAACACCGTGCGGTCGGTCCGGTCCGGCAGTTCCTTCTCGACATCGACCTTGCGCCGGCGCAACAAAAACGGCTGGATGCGCTCGCGCAGGAGTTGCAGATTCTTGTACCCCACCGGCCGACCGTTCTCGTCGAGCACGTAAAAATCGCGGTTAAAGCGGAAGAGCGGTCCGAGCACCTGCGGGTCCAGCATCGACATCAACGAGTAGATATCGTCAATCCGGTTCTCCAGCGGCGTGCCGGTCAACACAAAGGCGTAACGGCTCCGGATTTTTTTCACCGACTGCGCGGTCTTGGTGTTCCAGTTTTTGACGCGTTGCGCTTCGTCCAGAATCACGCAGTCGGGCTTCAGCACCGTATTGATCAGTTCGATGTCACGCACGACCTGCTCGTAGTTGGTCAGCATGAAGAAGGCCGGTTGCTCATACGCCTCCTTGCGTGCGGAGCGGTCACCGAACACCGGCAGGTAAGAGAGATCAGAAAAGAGCCGGATCTGCTCCTCCCACTCGGTTTTCACAGAGGCGGGTGCCACCACCAGCACGCGCTGGACATGTCCCAGTCGATGGAGCAACGCGGCCGCAGCCACAGCTTGCGCGGTTTTGTCAAGCCCCATCTCGTCAGCCAGCAATGCGCGCTCGGTGAAGGCCAGATGCAACATGCCTTCGCGCTGATACGGCAACAGCGGCAGCTTGGTCTCCTGCGTCGGATAGCGGCCACTGCGAACCTGCTGTTCGTAGTCACGTCGCCGTCTGATCCGTTCCTCGTTACGCTGGCGCTGAGCGCGCCAAGCGGCAACCTCCTGCGAGATGCGCAGGGCGGAACGGCCATTCCTCTGAAAGGCGTTCAGAACCTCCTGCTCGCCGTACTCCGGCAGGGCCAATCCGGTGATGTCGAAAAATCCACGGAGCGTCGGCGGCAACAGGTTCAGGTTGCGCTCCACCATCAGGCGTCCGGTGGCCGTGTCCGGCACAAGGTCGATGCGCGTCGAGCCCCACTCCTCGGCCTGAACCAGCGCAAGCGACTCCTCGCGCAGCCACCGCAACACCCCTTCGACATGCTTGCAGGTACCGAGTCCGTTCACACGGAAATCCACGCAGGTGCAGGCACTGACCAAGGGCGTCAGGCTGCGCAGTTCCACCTGATAGGTCTGGCCACTCGCTGACGCCACGCTGAAATTCGAAAAAACCGGATGCGCGGGCGTCAGGTTGTTGAAACGCATCGGCTCCTGCGCTGCGCGTACCCTGCGCCGGTTGATCTCATCCTGATCGGTCGTGCGCCAATTACTACCTGACGGGACGTCAGGCAGATTCTCGTCAGCCACGCTCTTCGGTCGTTCCTGATTGGGGATATTGCTCACGGTCCCTCACTTTCATGGGTTCGATGGTAGCAGAGCAGCCGGGCAAGCGCAAGACTCGTCAATCTTCGCGATTTGCGATTTGAGATTCCATTTCCACCCGTAGCGTGATATTCTTTGTGACACTGATGAAAACGCCTTACGATTGGAGTCCAACATGAACGTCCTGCGAATCGTGACTGTGTGTGCCTGTTTTGCCCTGGTACAGAATGCATGGCGCGCGTGCGCCCAGACCCTCACTTGGAACTCGAATGCGCCGGACGCGGTATGGGACTCCACATCGCTCAACTGGCTCGAAAACGGTACGCCTACCGCCTGGACGGCCGGCGCGCATGCCGTCTTTCCGGCCGCCGCATCAGGCACGTTGATCGAAGTCACCGAGGAACTCACCGTCTCTTCGATCTCTTTTGATGTCGGCGCTTCGGGTATCACGTTGGCCGGTGTGGGACGCCTGTGGGCCACGGCCATCACAGTTGCCGACGCCGCCGCCACCAATGCCGTCGCCACCGAGTTGTCCGCGCTGAGCGGACTCACGGTCACCGGCCCCGGTGCGCTCGCCTTGGGCCGCGTGTCCGGCCGCGTGACGCTGGTATCCGGCACCCTTCTGGCCACAGCCTCGGATTTCGCTACCGCGATCGTCCATGTCGAAGGCGGCACGTTGCAGACGCTCGGCGCGCCAGACCGCGCCCACAATCTGTTGGCCAACGACTCGTTCGAAGAACCTTCGCTGGATGCCAACACCTACAAGTACGTCGCCGCCGGCGGGAACGGCGTCATTGCATCATGGGGGACCACCCTCGGGGGATTCATCGCACGTTGCTACCCGACAACGCCGACGTCCGTCTGGATCTCGGGCGGTTCGGTCCCCGACGGCAACCACGTCCTGATCGTCCAGCGCCACGGCTCAGTCACCCAGTCCTTCCATGTGGCCACGTCCGGCTTCTATCAGCTCGCATTCGACCATTTCCGGCGTCGCGGCTTTCCGCCGCACCTGATCACGCCCTCCATCGACGGCAAATGCCTCCCTCCGATCCTGACAGTCAATGACCAATTCGACACCGCCCACTACACCTCGGTGCCGGTCTACCTGAACGCTGGCACGCATATCGTCGGCTTCAAGGGTTGTGGCACCTGGTACGACTCATCCACCATGATCGACCTCGCGATTATTGCCCCGCTTTCGACCACCCAACCCTGCCGCGCACTCGGCGCGGACTCCTCGGTCACGCTGGCGACTGGCGGCGCCGCGCTGCTCAACCACGCCGGCGACCTGCCGCTGGCGTTCTTGGATGTCGTCGGCAACGTGACAGGCCCCGGCACCTGGTCCGCCTCGACTCATGCCTACGCCTATGACAGTGCTTGGTCGCCGTCGGCACCAGTCGATGACGTCTCCGCGACACTCGCGTTCCACGGCGATGCCTCTGTTCCCTCCGCACTCGCCCGTCATTTACTAGTTGCCGAGCCCGCCACGATCAGTGGAGCGGGTGTCACGCTTTCCAATCTCGTGGCCACTTTCGATGCCACGCCCCGCCTCACCGCATTCGCGCCGGCCACCTTCTCGCTCCCGCTGGCAGTGCCGGTGGTCGCGTCA
Organism: Kiritimatiellia bacterium; assembly: GCA_035450385.1. Taxonomy (GTDB): domain Bacteria; phylum Verrucomicrobiota; class Kiritimatiellia; order RFP12; family UBA1067; genus DUPH01. Next base: position 3,430 of record DAOTMQ010000086.1, read on the forward strand.
GGCGACCCGGACATCACCAGCGAGGCGAACATACACCCGTTCTCGCTCTTTATCGATGCCGCAGCGCCGGTGACCCTCAACGCTCTCACCAACCACCGCTATGCGGCCTTCGTCAAGACCGGCCCCGCCGCTGTCACCTTAAAGCAGCCGCTCAACAGCGCCCCCAACACGGACCGACCGCAAGCCGGATTCACTGTTTTCGACGGCGAACTGATCTTGCCTGCGTTTGTCACCAGTAGCGCCACACCCAATGAAACCTTCATCCACGCATTGCCGGCCCGCCGCGCCGCCCTGACGCTCACGCAGGACTCGCAGTTCCGCGGCGGCAATATTGTGCTGGGCGGCGACGGCGCACCGTTGCTGAACATCCTTGCCCCCGTACACAACACTGGACGCACCCTGCTGCATGCCACCTTGAACACGCTGCAGATCGCCGACGGCGTCCTCTATTCAACCGCCTGCCTCGCGCGCAACATCTATGTCTCCGACATCACCGGCAAAGGCGCATTGCTCAAAACCGGTACCGGCATCTTGGAGGTGCGCGGCGTGCCGCCAGGCTCCAGTATCCCCGGCTATCTCGGACAAACCATCATCCGCGCCGGGACGCTCCGCATCTTGGCGGATGACAACCCGGCCGGCAACGGCGGTGCGCTCGGCCAGACCCCGGCTTCTGTCCCGATCCTGCTCGGCGACGCGCTCACCGGTGCCGGTGACGCCCCGACACTGGAACTGGCCGGCAATGCTTCGCTCGTCGCCCACGACATCATCGTTACCGACGTACCACCCGCACAGGCCACGCTGGCACTGGACGCCGTGCCTGCCGCTCGTTATACCGGTTCTGTGACCCTGCACGGCGCGCTCCGACTCCGCGCCCCCGCAAACGCCTCGATCACCTTCAATACGCTTTCCGCGCCCACCGCGCCGCAGCCGTTGCTTCTCGACGGCGTCGCCAGCCTGACCGTGAATAACGCCTCCGGCGTCACGCTGAACCTCGCCGACCGCAACCTGACCCTTTCACCCGGTACCGCCGCACCCACTGCGTTTCACACGCTGACCGCCGACCGCGCCGATTTCACCTTTGAGTTCTCCGCCACCAACGACACCGTGGTCGCCAACGCGCTGGTCTTGTCCAACGTGACCGTCAAAGCGATGTATGCCGGTACCGACCTGCCGTTTTCGGAGCCCGGCACGTATCTCCTTTTCACGGCCCCCAGCCTTACCGCCAATCCGGACGCGTTCACGGTCAGCAATCCGGTTGAAGGGTTCACCTACGCGTTCAACCGCGTAGGCGACAACATCATGCTGACAATCAACGCCGATGCCGGCAACCCCGCCACCTTCTGGACTCATCCGACATCCGGCGATTTCGCCACCGCCGCCAACTGGAGCGGCGGTACCATGCCCGACGCCGCTGCCGACGCCACGCTCGGCTCGGCGATCACAAACGACGCCGTCGTGACGCTCACTGCGCCCGCCGCTGTCAACTCTTTGCGCATCGTGCATCCCGACGCCCGTTACACAGTGGCCGGTAGCGCCGCAACGCCGCTCACGCTCGGCAGCCTTGCCATCGATGACGGCAGCCACACCATCAGCGCGCACCTCCAGCCGTCCGGCACCGGACCGCTCCCCATCACCCAGACACCTGGTGCCTCGCTGACCTTCTCGGACACCGTCTTACACGGCGGACTGGCAGGCACGCCCACAATCACGCTCGCAGGAACCACGGCGCTTACTCTGACCGGCAGCGGCTTCTCCGCCACCCATGACGGACCGCTCGCGGGAACGGGCACACTGACCCTCGACGCCTCCGGTGCGACCCAGACACTGGCCAACCGCTCCGCGCTCGCGCAAACGCCGCTCGCGGTCAACGCGGGCACGCTCGCGCTGGACGCATCGCAGTTCAACGCGCCAGCCACGCTGGCGTCCGGCACCACCCTTGCCGCCGCATCCCCCACGACCAACGGTCTGACCGCCTTCTGGTACAACGGCAACCACACCAACGCCGTGCTCAGCCGCGCAGCGCTTGAAGCGGCCGCCGCAGGCACGCCAGCCGCCGTCTCCATCCTTTCGGGCACAGACGGCGTCTTCACCTTCTCCGACCTCCGGCCGTTGGCCCCGCGCAATGAGTGGTGGCTACTGGTGTTACGCGGTACCCTCCACATCCCCGAAGCCGGTGATTATCTGTTCCATCTTGAGACCGATGACTACGGTTACCTCGGGATCGACGGATGCGACATTGCCACCAAGACACCCTGCGGCCTCTCCCACGCGCATGCCGGTCACCTTACGGCCGGTTCTCACGACATCCTCATTGGCCTCTCACAAATGACGGGCAACGCTTATCTGCGCATCCAGACCTCGCGCATGTTCACGTCCAAGACCGCGCTCCCGACCGCTTGGCTCACACCGCTCTCGTCGCTTTCGACTGTCAGCGGCGCAAGTTCACTCAATATCGCGAACGACGCGCACCTGCGCCTCACCTACGGCGGTGCCGGCTATCCGCAGACAGGCGGCGTAGGCTCGGCGATCCCGTACTTCTCCGCCGTGCGCCCCCTCCTCTCCGGCAATGCAACCACCGTGTTCAATAAGCAGGGCACGCTGGACATCGTCACCTTCGCCGCAGCCGCCGCAGACGGTTTCGCGGGACGCTTCGTAAACGGCGCGGGACGCACCACACTCGCGGCGCCCGACATTCTGGCCCCATCCGCCCGAATCTCGCTGTACGACGATACCACGTTCACGCTGACCGCCGACCAAACTGCGGCCTCCCTCTCCGGCACGGGCGGTCTCTCCTTCGGCGCACCGGCTACGATCACGATCATCCACAATGACGATGACTGCGACATCTCCGCTGACAAGACTTACACGCACGCCATCGATTTCGGCACTAACAGCGGTCTCGCGGTGGGCGACATCAACGGTGTTCCTTTCCTCTCCACGTCCGCTACCTCTGGCACCTGCACCGGCACGGACGGTCGTACCTACGGATTCAAAGGCATGCCGTCGCTCGGCCACGCAGGTAACGACCGCACCGCCGCCTCCGGCAACCTGCACAAGCTCCTCTATGACATGAACATAGAGGGGCGAAACTTGACCTGTGAACTCAACGGACTCGCACCGGACAAGACCTACGAACTGCGCATCTACCAGCGCTCGTGGAACGGGGTCAGTGTCAACGATCTTCGCAACCAACTCCTCGGCTTCATCGTCAACGATATCGGCCGGATCGATCACCAGTTCTCGTTCAGCGCCGACCTGACAAACACCGCCTACTATGTGGCCTACCGCTACCGCCCGTCGCCCTCCGGTGCACTGCGCGTGCGGCTCACGCCTCATATGCACAACAACACCTTGCACCTTTACGGGCTCACGAACGAAGAGGTGCCGACCAGCATCGCGTCTCCCGAGCCAACCACCACGCTCACGCTCGCGCCGCCCGCCGACGAGTCGGCCCATTATGCCGGCGCGGTCGTCGGCAACGGTGCGGTCACGGTGGCCGGTCCCGGCACCCAGATTTTCTCCGGCCCCAACATCTCCTCCGGCGGCCTCACCATCACCGGCGGCGCTGCCGCGCTACATGCCGGTACCATCATCGACAGTTCTGCCTTCGTCCAAACTCCGGGCGCGTTGCATACTGCGGGTCCGGTCGAGATCAACGGACTCAGCGGCAACGGCGCGCTCGCCCTCGGCCTGCCAGCCCCCGGTGACACCGCCCCCTCGACACCCTACCTCGTCTTTCTCTCGACGGACGCCTCCACCGGCATCTCGACGGACAAGACCTACACCCACCTCTACGATCTAGGCGGCGCGAATCCTGCCACCATCAATGGCGTCGCGTTCATCAAGGTGACCGGCAATACAGACACCTTCTCGGCATCGCCATCCCTCTATTCTCACAGCGGCGCCTCGTTCGCCGGTTCAGCACGAGGCCCCGTCCCGGCCGACTCCGCCCTCTACACGCTGCTGTTCGATATGTGCTATGTAGGCGGGGCTGATCCCGCACCCAGGAATACGACACTGACCCTCTCCGGACTCACACCGGGACGTCCGTACGAGTTGCGCATCTACAACCGCTCGTGGGGCTGGAACAGCAACCGCCAGCAGTTTATCGACTTCTGCAGCACACTGGATGGGGGTTACCGCGACAGCTTCTACTTCAACCCGGACGCGCTGGCACCCAACGCGCTGGTTTACCGCTACGTTCCGCAAAGTACCACGCTGAGCATCCGCGTCTCGAACACGACCAACAACAACGGCTGGCACCTCTACGCATTGACCAACGAAGACCTCAGCGACTCGGACGCGACGGGCGGTGGCCTGACGGTCGCTATCCCGGCAGACCGCACCGATACCTTCGCGGGCACGTTGGCCGGTCCCGCTCCGTTGACGAAGAGCGGCGCGGGTGGCCTGATGTTGACCGGCTCCTCGACTGCAAACGGTCCGATGACCATCGCCGCAGGCGGATTCGGTGCCGCATTCACGAACGACGCCCCGCTCACGACCGGTCCGGTCACATTCGCGGCCGGCACCGCGTATCTCTGGGACTGGAACGCCGTCGGCGCGGGCGGCACGTTGACCGCGGGCAGAATCGTCCTGCCGGACGCCTTCGCGATCATGGCGGCACAGGGCGGCCAACCGCCCGCCCGCTGGCCGGTCTTGGTTTCGGAAGACGCGCCCCTCGGGACGCCCCTCGAGTCGATCACACTCGTCGGGTTCCCGAACTCCGTGAAGGCCGAATATTCCGCCGACGGACGCACCCTTCTCCTGACCAATCAGCGCGGCTCAGTCATGACCATTCGGTAGCTGAACTAACAAAGGGTGCGATTCGGTTTCGACGAAGCCGAATCGCGCCCTTCCAAAAGCCCCGTCTTTCTGGCATGATACCCGTCTATGCAGACACGCCCCTCAGAAGAGTTTAACCAGCGCAACGCTTCGTTCGACAATCGGTTGCGCCCTACCCGCTTTGCCGACTTTGTCGGACAGCAGAAAGTCCGCGACCGGTTGATGCTTGCCGTCGAGGCCGCCCGCCAGCGCGGCGAGGCGCTCGACCACGTCCTGCTTTCCGGTCCGCCCGGCCTCGGCAAAACCACACTGGCCTTTATCCTCGGCGAGGCGATGGGTGTTGCGGTCAAAACCACCTCCGGCCCCGTGATTGACAAACCGGGTGACCTTGCGGGATTGCTGACGAGCGCCGACCCTGGCAGCATCATCTTTATCGACGAAATCCACCGGATGCAACGTACCGTGGAGGAGTATCTCTACTCCGCGATGGAGGACTTTGTGATCGACATCATGATCGATCAAGGTCCCAACGCACGCTCGGTGCGTCTGGAACTGCCGCGTTTTACACTGGTAGGTGCCACCACGCGCAGCGGCTTGATCTCGGCACCGCTGCGCTCGCGTTTCGGTATCGCCAACCGGCTGGACTATTATCACGCTGACGAACTGGCCACGATCATCGAACGCTCCGCTGCCAAGTTGGAGGTGGAGATTGAACCGGATGGCGCGCGTGAAATCGCCTTCCGTGCTCGCGGCACACCGCGTATCGCCAACAACCTGTTGCGCCGCGTGCGTGATTTTGCCCAAGTGCGTGCCGACAACTGCATCACGCAGGAGGTCGCCGCAGAAGCGCTCGCCCTGTTGGAAATCGATCCGCGCGGTCTCGACGAGATGGACCTGCGCATCTTGGAGACGCTGGTCCTAAAGTTCAACGGCGGACCGGTGGGCCTCAATACCATCGCGGTGTCGGTCGGCGAAGAGCCTGACACGATTGAAGAGGTCTACGAGCCGTTCTTGATTCAGGAGGGCTATCTGGAGCGTACCCCGAAGGGGCGTCTCGCCACGCCTGCCTGCTACAAGCGGCTCGGCGTCATGCCCGCCGCGCGTCAGAATGAGTTGGACCTGTAAGCGCGAATGTTACCGGGCGAATTGCCGCGAATAGGCATAACGAGTCTGTGCGCCTCCTTCGCGCGTTACCGTCAGCACCTTGTCATCCATGCTCAGCGCGGTAACCGGCATGACCGCCGCCCCTGCACTGGGCACAAGCGCGTAAAGCTGCCGTATCGTGCCGGCGGCCTGCTTGCGGTAGATCGCGGTCGGGATCGGGCGCACGCCGCCGTAGCCGGCCGACGAATCCGGCAGCCACCCCTGCACCACGGGCTCTTTCTGTCCCTTGACGATGGCCACACCGTCCGCACCGAACGCGGCCACGGCAAGCGTGGCGCCCTCGTCCAGCGTGACCACCTGCAGGCCGTCCACCCGCACATCGGGTGCATCGAAGTGGAAGAGCGTTTCATACAGGTGGGGCTTCCCGTCGAGCGCTTCCAGTTCGTCCGCGATGACAAACAGGTCCGGCTTCACGAAAAAGACGTGCCGCGTATGACGCACAACCCGCGCGGCGTTGGTGCCCCATCCCTCTTCAAACACGGCGGCGGCGTGCTCAAAGTCGGCGTGCTGTTCCCACACACACGGCTCGGGCTCTTTGACCACATAGGTGTCGCGCGGTGATTTGCGTCGGCATTGGTCCATCCCATCGACCATCACAAGATTATGGGCACGACTGCTGAGCACATAGCGACGCCAGTCGCTCGCGTCATAAGTGTAGACGCCGCCCTCCACCAGCAACGACTTGCCGAATGCGGTCAAAGTCACGCTCAGCTTGTCTTCGTGCTGGTGGCCGTAACCGAACGGCCCGCCGTCCATGCACAACCAGAGATCCTTCTGATCCCAACCGCTGCGCAGGATGAACTGACCGGCGTACGGAAAACGGTAGGAAGTCACCGCGGGCGGACGTCCCTCTTTGCCGCGCGTCGCGACCCAGCGGAACTCCTCCCGGTGCGGAAACAGTTTCGCGCCGGTCCTCATCCAGCCCTCCACCCCCCCGGCACCTGAGTCGTTCAACGCCGGCGTCCGGCGGGTCGGCTGCATCGAATAGAGAAAATAATCAAACATCCGTTCCATCTTGGCGACGTACGTGTCAGGCACCGCACAACCGGTCAGAGGCACCAGATTGATCGGCCCCAAAAAGTTATGGACCGAAACTCCATGATAGCCGGGCGCCAATTCGATCTGCGCACCATCCGGATACACCTGGATGTCCAGTTCGGCGGTCAATCGTTCCAACGCGGTGGCGCGCCACCGCGCGGCGTCCTTGAACTCGGGAAAGAGCGCGCCAACATGATACAAGCCATTCGCCTCCATGGTGAGCCAGTTGCCGGTGGTCTTGAAGGCCATCAGGTACTCGGCATGTTCAACGTAGCTTTTGAGGAAGAGCGTAAGCGCCTCATCATCAAACGCGCGGGCGGACAGAAAAAGGTGATACACATCCGGCCACACGCCTCCGGCACGGATACCGGCTTCGATTGTGCGCCAGCGCGAAAAGGGACGATTGTCCGGTTTCTTGACCGGCACGGGGCACGCCTGCACCCAGCTTTTCAACTGCGCGACAAATTCGACCGCGTACTTCTCGTCGCCGGTGGCGTAAAAGGCGCGGCCCAAGTCCTGCCACATCGGGTGACGGCTGAGCTGCCACGTCCACTCGTGATTGCGCGGCCACTTGGAATCGGGCTGTGTCGTGGGGTTGAATGCCCAATCGATGGTCTCGCCAAACGCCCACTCTATGCCGATGCTGGAGAGCCGACGTTGCAACGCCGCCTCGGCTCTGGGACTGACACGCGCCTTCTTGTTGGCCCCCGCGCGCTGCGGGTCAAAGGTCCAAGAGGGCGAAGTCCGCGTACGCAGATGTTGCGCAAACGCATGTTTCGCCGCCGTCCAGTCGGCGCGCGCCACCGCCGCCTTCACGTCCGCGAGTTCCGCCTGTTCCGTGTCGATCCGCGCAAAAAACTGCTCGTCCGTCAGGCGCGGCCCGACCTCGGGTTCTGCAGCCGATACACATAGCGCCATCCAGCACGCCGCCGCAACTCCGCACACCATCCCCATCTTCCGCTGTATCATAAAGAACTCCTAAATCCCAAATCCTAAATCCTCCTTTAGGTACGATTCAACCGCGTTGAATCGCTCCCAAAAACTCCCCTACCCGCTGCACGAAGAGCTCCGGCTGATCCACATGCACCAAGTGGCCGGCATCGGCGATCTCCGTGAAAACAGCCGCCGGGAACCAACCCCGAATCAGCGTTTCATCCGCCATCAACCGGAACGGCGAGGTCGCGCCCGCCACGAACAACGCAGGGCTCTCATACGGTGCCGTCAACGGCGGAGCGTCGCTCACCGTCCGGTAGTTGTCAATCAACGCACGCAACGGCACACGCCAAGCGAACCGCCCCTCCGCGTCACGCACAACGTTCTTCAACAGAAAATCGCGGGTGACCTGCTGCGGCACCCAGCGGCTTAACGCCTCGTCCAGTTCGCTGCGCCGCGTGGCTGCCGCCAGATCAAGCTGCTCGCAGGCCCGCAGGACAAACAGATGCACCGGCTGAATCGCGCGCGGCGAAATATCCACCACCACCACGCCGTTCAGTCGGTCACGGTGATCCGAAGTCATCTGCATGGCTACCTTGCCGCCCAGCGAATGCCCCAACACAACCGCCCGGTCCACACCCAGCGCCGACATTGTCTCCGCCACATCGTCGCCAATGCTCGGCAAGTCGAAATGCGCGACGCGCGGCGAACGCCCGTGGTTGGGCAAGTCCAGACAGATCACGCGGAAGCGATCCGCGAGCGTGGCGCGTATGCTGCGCCAATTCTCGCATGATCCCATCAGGCCGTGGAGTACGACAACAGTCTCTCCACGGCCTTCGCTCTCAGCGTACAGGATCATGTCACTTCGTCGTCATCCACTCCCGCACCGACTTCGCATCCAGCTTGCACATCAAGGCGGTCGCGCTCAAATCAACCTGCGCATCGCTCAATTCGGCCGACTCCAGTTCCATCAGGCGGTCGGCCAGCAACAACGCAGTCGCCAGTGCCTGCGTGCAGTCGCGAATGAAGGCCACGCGGCAACCGATCGGGTCATCCGGGTCGCCGTCGGCACGCAGCATGTGGCAGTCATACTCCACCACGCCCTTCCAGCCGACCTTACGCAGCGCCCAGAACATCTGCACCGTCTCCTTCAAACCTTCCGGCCCGATGAGCGGCGGGAAGTCGTTGTCGAACTGCCCTTTGATCTGGCTGCCGAAGTGCAGGAAGAAGAGCTTCTTCATGCTGGTCAGATAACCGACCGTATGCACGGCATTCAGGAGCGTCATACTCTCATGCTGCAAGAGTTCAGGATTCACACCGAAAAACTCCGGGTGTTTCAAGTGTCCGTAGATGAAGCCCACGGCATGCCCCGACGTCGGCAGGAACATGTGGCCGCGCGGCTCGTTCGGCTTGGGCTCGATCGTCGCGCCGATGTAATTCTTGAACTTCATCTTCTGGATGTAGTCGTAGGCGCCGTTCAAGCCGTCTGCCAGCCACTTGTAGACGTTCTTCCAATCAACATTCACCGGCACCTCGAAGCCGTCGCGCGCCACCCAATAGGTGAAATACTTGACCCCGAACAACGCGCCGATACGCAACGTACGCTGCACCTTCTTTTTGGCCAGTGCGCGGATCTTCGGATCGGGGTTGGTCAGGCCGCCCTTGCGAAAGAGCTTGTTGCCGTGCAGGCTACAGGTGGCGACGTTGGCCTTGAGGCCGGCTTTGTCCAGCACCTGTTTGATCGCACGCAATTTAGCGTACGTTTCGCTCTTAGGGTCCAGATCGTCTTCGGGCTTCGCCGGATCCCACGGCACCAGGTCATCGTCGTGAAACGACGTCGCCTCAATCAACCCTTCGCCAGCCGCATCCGCCAGCAACTTCGCCACGTCCAACGAATCGATCGCGGGTAGCACCGGCCCTCCGAACGGGTCGCTCAGCGGATTGCCGACGCACCAGAACGGCATCGAACGCAGCGTCACGGGATCAATGTTGTAACCTTTTTTCGCCATCGTACACCTCTCTCCTTTTTAGTTCCTAA
>DAOTMQ010000087.1:0-13301 GCA_035450385.1 Kiritimatiellia bacterium
TGTGTTTTTTCGTAACCTGTTGCCTATCAACGAAATCCGTGAGCCATTTTTCGGCTTCCCTCGCGGTGGGTGACGGCGTAACATGTCCGCATGACGCAAAACTTCAAGTCTGGCAGACTCCGCGGACGGCTCGCGCCCAGCCCCACTGGCGCGTTGCACCTCGGCAATGCCCGTACCTTCATGATCGCGTGGCTGAGTGTACGTAGCCGTGGCGGCACGCTGTTGCTGCGCATGGAGGACCTTGATCATCCCAAGAACAAGCCCGGCGCGGCCGGTGCGGCGCTTACGGACCTGCGCTGGCTCGGCCTGGACTGGGATGAGGGACCGGACATCGGCGGTCCGTACGCGCCCTACACGCAGACGCAACGGCGGATCCACTACGTTCGCGCCTTGGAGATGTTGCGTGCGCGCGGCCTCGCCTATCCCTGCGTCTGCTCGCGGCGCGATGTCGAGTGCGGCCAGTCCGCGCCTCACACCGAAGACGGCCTCTTCTACGCCGGTCTCTGTCGCGACCGCTTTGCGGACTACGAGGCCGCGCGGCGCGTCCTGCCCCCCGACCGCCTGCCCGCTTGGCGCTTCCGCGTGCCGCAGGGCGAGATCGTGCGTTTCGAGGATGGCTTCTGTGGCCTCTGCGAGCAAGAGGTCAGCACGGCCAGCGGCGACTTCGTGCTCGCGCGTGACCCGGACGGCGCGGGCTATATGCTCGCCGTGGTCGTGGATGATGCCGCGATGGGCGTCACCGAGGTTGTGCGCGGCGATGACCTGCTGCCGGCCACCCCGCGTCAGTTGCTGCTCTACCGCGCATTGAATCTCACGCCGCCCGCCTTCGTCCATGTACCGCTGGTGGTGAGCGAGGAGGGGCGGCGCCTCGCCAAACGTCACGGCGATACCCGCATCAGTGCGCTGCGCGCGGCGGGCATCACCCCGGAACAGGTCATCGGTCTGCTCGCGTGGTGGTGCGGCTGGGCCGTATGGGGCGAAAGGCTTACGTTGCGCGATCTGCTGCCGCGTTTTGACCTTGCTACGCTGCGGCGCGAACCCGCCGTGCTCACGCCGCAGATCAAGGCAGCCATGAAGATTCAAGCCTAAAAGACTTCAGGATTTCGCGTGACCGTCGGTATTTGACGACCGGTCGTGGCGAGAGCGGGATGAAAAGGTTCTTTGCATGTCGGAGCGTAGGATGTTTGCGCTTTCGCTGACCATGAACTTGCGGGATTCACGCAGCTTCTGTTCGTCGAGAAGTTCGTCGGCACGGCGTTCGAGTTCGCGAGCCTCGTTTTCGAGCAGGGCGGGGGTTGAGGCGCCGGGGGCAAGTTCGCGCAGATGATCGCGGTTGGCTCTAAGCACACGGATGGCTGCGGCTGTGTCGCCGTTGTCCAATTCGCTGACGGCATCGAGGCGGGCCTTTGCGGCCTGCTGCAGGCCGATGTGGAGAATAACCTCGGGGTCGCCTGGGATGGCCGCTTCGATGGCATTGGCAACGCCGACGATCAGGTTCCGCTTTTGGCTCTTGAGGTCGACCGCGCCCTCGCGGAGTTCGGCGTAGGTCATGCTCAGGCTTGCGAGGTGCATATCGGTCGGTTCGGCCAGAGCGGGCAACTGGACGGCAAGCAGGACGTGCTTGACTTGGGCGGCGTGGAAGTCGCCGAGCAACACGCGGTAGGAACTCTTTTCGGCCTTCCACGGGTGACCGGTGAGCTGAGCCACGCCGATCACGCCATCGGTGAAGTCGAGAGAGACTTCGACGTTCTGCGTGACGGTGTCGAGCAGGCCGCCGAGTTCTTCCTTGAAGACTTCGGGGGCGTGGTCGGGGCTTTCGATGTAGTAGAAGCGTCCGCCGGCAGCTTCGGAAACGCGCTTGAGAAGGTCTTCGTTGAAGTCGGCACCCAGGCCAAGGCAACTGGTACGGATGTTCTTGTCCTTGAGCACGTTCTGGCCCAGGGCGGTGAGCTGATCCGGGTTAACGATGCCAACATTGGCCTGCCCGTCGGTGAGCAGGAGCACGGCGTTGACACACTCCTCCGAGGCGTTGCGGCTGACAAGTTCTATGCCCTTGAGCCACCCTCCGCTCAGGTTGGTGGTGTTCCCGGTCCTGATACCTGCAATCGCGGCACTGAGTGCGGTCGGATCGGAGACCGTCGCGGACTCCACCAGGGGCTGGACCTCGTCGTCGAAGGTGACGAGCGAGAAGCGATCATCGGGGGCGAGCTGATCGAGAAGGAGCTGGGTGGAGCGCTTGGCGTAGTCGAGCTTCTCGCCGTCCATCGAGCCGCTACGGTCTAGGACGGCCGCGAGATTGAGCGCTGGTCTTTTCCTGCCCGCCGGGGAGTCGGGGGCCGTGATGGTAAGCAGGACGTGCACGACACTGGCCGTGCCTGTTGGGACGACGGAGTAATCCATACGGGATTCAAGTTTCATGGGCGGCCTTTCTGTAGCGTTTTCATGAGCGTAGTCTCAAACAAAGCGGACGTCAACCGTAAATCGGTCTATTGGCGGTCTATCCCTTCCACCAGTCGAGGAATGCTTCGGTGACCATTATTCCGACTGCACGAACGAGCATGCATTCTTCTTTGGTGCGAGGTGCTCTGCCGAGAGCATTCCAAACTATCCACTTGCCCACAGCGTCGCTGGCAAGAAATTGGGGGGTATGCCCAGCAGCAGCGAGGCGATCATATTCGCTCTCGTAAAGCTGCTGGCAATCCTTGAAGCCGCGGTCACCATCGGCATCCCATTCGTCGAGAGATTCCGATATCGTTGTCATCAATTGCTCTTCACGAGCATCGCCAATGTGCGCGTTCCTGAGATGAAGGCCGGCCATGAAAACGCCTGCCACTGTCACGATGAAGTTCCAGTGTTCCATATCCACCTCGCGTAGGACTGGGAATTTCTCCGACAACGGTAGGAAGATGCCCATGGCGTTTAACTCCGCCATGGAAACAAGCCTCTCGGCTTGCTGGCGTAGCGGGGCCCTGTTGTGTGACGACCGAGTAACGGGATACTCGGATGGACATGAGGGGGGCGATGACGGTGTTTGCGTTGGCGTCATCAGTCCCGATTTTTCCATAATGTTCAACACGAATAGGCGGTTGACATGTGCCCACCGAAGCACCGATTCCGCGACGTGGCGGCGCACTAGAGGCCCTATTTTCCCAATCACGGTTTCGTAGTCCGAAAGGTTGAACTCAACGAACTTAGGACCGTCATGCAGCTCAAGAAGGAACAGAAGCTTCTTGCGTCCCAAGAGCGGGGACTTCATTTCTGTGAAGTGCAATCACTATTACTGCATCCTTCGTAATTTGCCATCGTTGTCGTGTGGCCATCTCGTCTTGTCCGGCAGTACCATGGAGCTCACCTCGTGCGGCGTACGCATAGAGAGGGCTTATCAACGCCCCGAATGATAAGTACCTTAGCAAATACGGTCAAGCGTTCGTTTTTACGTTCGTTTTACGTTCCGTCGAGGATTCTAGGACTAAGGATGTTTTGCAAAGACCAACCTTTTGCAGGTCATTTTTGATGTAGTACTTCGCGCCGACGCTTTTCAGTAGAGCTTCAACATCACTCAAAAATTTACGCCAATCTACTTGGTTTTCGACCGCTTTCATGTGGTTGAGTTTGCCAATCTTCCAGTAGTTCACATAAGAGTGAGCTTCGCGGATCACCTGTAGTGCTTGGTCTGGGTCGATAACTGGTTCGAGGCTGACCCAAGTAAACACACCCTCCTTGTGCGCGGCCTTCAGGATGGAAAATCGATCAGCCACGGACGAGGCGTTCGGTTCCCATTTCTGCCGGTCCATATCGTCCGTAAAACAAAGGGTGATGCCCAGTTGTGTTCCCACGCGCTTCATCAATCCGAGGTCATCCCGAATCAGGTCGGCACAACCTTTAGTTAAAATCTGGCTCCGCAACTGATATTTGCCAACAATAGTGAGCGCTTGTCGGGTTAGTCGCTCTTTTCTTTCTATTGGCTGATAAGGGTCGCAAAGAAAACAAAAAAGGATACGGCGCGGGTCGCCCCTTAACTTGCTCGCATCCCTCTCGAAGCCCTCCAACACGGCCGTACGCGGCTGTGCGGCGGCATGCCAGATCGCGCCTGTTGTGCGCATGCATGCCGGGGCATAACAATACTGGCATTTATGCGTACAACCCCGATAAAGATTGCAGGCTAATTCGGAGTATTCCCGCGCCCGCCCTTTGGGTTCATAGATGACGTTCATAGTATTTCCTCCTAGCAGAATCTGATAGGCTCAGCCGCAACTTTTTCCCAAGCGCCGTACGAAACATGAAAAGTCTGCTTTGGAAGAAGCCCATCTCTGACCATCCTTTTCAATGCATCGCGAGCATGCTCGGCCAAGACACCATGACGAAGCGCAAATTCGTAAACAGCCTTGTTGGTTTTCAGTTCTCGATTTTTGATGGCACGTTCCAGCGCGTTCTCAAACATCTTCACTTTCGTCGGTTTTTCGAACTCAGCAAATTCCGGAAAGAACGGCGCACTCGGATCAATGCGGTCATCATCGATATCAAAGTTTGCATCGCCGCCCTGCTTCCAAGCGAGTTGCAAGAACTTGTCCATACCACGCGGGTGCGGGGAACAAAAGACAAGTCCGTAAACATTGGCACCCTTACGTATGGAGAACGGTGCAATGAAAAAACGCTTTCCGTCAGGAACCCAGCGATAATAGGCTTCGGTCAGTCTTCGATGAACATTTGTGCCATTGATATGAACAAAGTCTTCGTCCCGTAGAGGCAAACTCGCTCGGATAGAAGGATCATCCTTAAAGCGGTTAGCCGTAGCGGATGAAAGGAAGAAAAGAAAGTCCGTTCGCGGCAAACTTGCCATCGTCTGGAAGATATCCTCGGTAACCTGTTTAACGCCGTTTTGATCCAAAAACAACAGATTGGCTGTCTTAGGGCGCTGCATCAGTGGTAGCCATTGCGCAAAGGCCACGTGAAAATCCATTTGAGAGTGATGAAACGTCGCCTCCGGTAGCTCAGGGCGGATACCCTCCAAACACCTGACCAACTCCTGATACTTATCGGGCATGTACTCGTTAAACACGAGGTTGATAACTGGCGGCTTGCCCGTTCTGGCGTTCGTGAGCGCCAAACGCACTTCTTCGCAAGTGATAAGCGGACTACCGAGGTTACCGTCTACATCTTTGCCTGGACCGGCGAAAAAGTCAATGACTTGAATCGTGTTGACGGATTGTGGAGAGTGGATAAACGTCGGCAACCAGGCTCGCAGATACCCACGATAGAGATCAAGCTTGTCCGTAGTACCATCGTCAAACGGTTTTCTGTGAAGATCACGCACCGACATATCCACGTTCCCTTTTCGTCTGCCGTATTTCTGCACCAAGGAGTGATCGACTCCAACGCTAGCATGCCAGTATACACGCTTAAGACGGACGGTCAATCGGTTTCACCCCGAATCCGCGACGTTCGACCCGCGACCTGCGACTGGAGCCCCCCAAAAAACTCTGTGTCCTCTGTGTCTCCGTGAGAGAAAACCGAGCAACGTCCCTAAAAAATCTGAGTTAATCTGTGTCCATCTGTGGATAAAACCCAGACAAATGGCGCCCCTGGCAGGACTTGAACCTGCGACCCACGGATTAGAAATCCGTTGCTCTATCCAACTGAGCTACAGGGGCGGGAATGGCGGCATCTTAGCAAACCGCCCGCGTGTTCTGCAACGCGATAGACCGCTTTTTAGACGTCCAGATTACGGACGTTCAGAGCGTTGTCCTCAATGAACTTGCGGCGCGGCTCGACCTCGTCGCCCATGAGCAACGTGAAGATCGCATCAGCCTTTACGGCATCCTCCAGGCGCACGCGAAGCAGGTGGCGCTTCTCCGGATTCATCGTTGTCTCATAGAGCTGGTCGTGGTTCATTTCACCGAGACCTTTGTAACGCTGAATCATCAGTCCCTTGCGTCCGCGCTCGCGCACGGTATCGAGCAGGTCGGGTAGCGCTTGGACCGGCAACTCTTCGTCATCCTCGACGATGAAGGCCACCGGCGCGTCACCGGCGAGGCAGTCTGCTGCGGAAAAGCCCATGCCGCCGAGGGCGTCCATCTGCTTTTTGAGCAGACCGGCGCGATAGAGTTCAAGCCAGCGGAACGGCATCTGCTCGGTGGGATAGTAGACCTGTACGCGGGTTTCGGCCAGGTCGATGGTTTCGCCCAATTGCGCCTCGGCTTCGGCGCGCGCGCGCGCCAGATCGCTGTCGGAGTAAGCGTAGTTGAAGACTGCGTCTTCACCGGAGCCGACGACAGTGATGAAGCGCGGGAACTCGCCGGTGTCCGGCTTGCGTAAGCGCACGAGAGCGTGCGGATCGAAGCCGCGACGCGCCACGGCATGGGTGGTCACCTCCAACTCGGCGAGCAACTCAAGCAGGGCGCGCAGATCGTCGCCCTCCAGCACGCGGCCGTCAGACGTGCGTACGCTCATGTCGTCCGCGCCGAGAAGGAGCAGCTTGCGGGTGAGTTCGTCATCACTATCAATGTACTCCTCGTGTTGTTTGCGGGAGATTTTGTAGAGTGGCGGCTGTGCCAGATAGATGTAGCCGCGCTCCAGCAACTCGGGCATCTGGCGATAGAAGAAGGTCAGCAGCAGGGTGCGAATGTGGGCACCGTCAACGTCGGCATCGGTCATGATGATGATCTTGTGGTAGCGGACCTTGGAGATGTCGAAGTCGTCCGCGCCGAAGCCTGCGCCGATGGCTGTGATCAGGGAGCGAATCTCGTTGTTGTTGAGGATCTTGTCGATGCGCGCCTTTTCGACGTTGAGCACCTTGCCGCGCAGCGGCAGGATCGCCTGCGTCTCGCGGTTGCGTCCCTGCTTGGCAGAGCCGCCGGCTGAGTCACCCTCGACGAGATAAAGTTCGCACTTGGCCGGATCGCGTTCCGAGCAGTCGGCCAGCTTGCCCGGCAGGGCCAAGCTGTCCAACACGCCCTTACGGCGCGTGAGGTCGCGTGCTTTGCGTGCCGCGATGCGGGCACGCGCGGCGAGTACCGCCTTTTCGACTACCTTGCGCGCGACGGATGGATTCTCGGCGAAGAAGGTGCCGAGCTGGTCGTTGACGATCTGCGCGACAATGCCTTCGACCTCGCCGTTGCCGAGCTTGGTCTTGGTTTGGCCCTCGAACTGCGGACTCGGCACTTTGACCGAGACGACCACCGTGATACCCTCGCGGATATCGTCGCCGGTCAGCGCCTCTTCGTTCGATTTCTGTAGGTTGTTGTCGGCGATGTACTTATTGACCGTACGGGTCAAGGCCGAGCGGAATCCAGAGAGATGGGTGCCGCCCTCAATGGTGTTGATGTTGTTACAGTAGCTGTACTCGGTTTCGTTATACGCCTCGGTGTACTGCATCGCGATTTCGCACTCGACCTCATCGCGCGTACCCGAAAAATAGATGACTTGATCGTGAACGGGCGTCTTGTTCTTGTTCAGATACTGGATGTACTCCACGATGCCGCCGTTGAAGAGGAAAGACTCATCACGCTCCTGTTCGTGCTCAAGATCGCGAAAACGGATCGACACGCCGCGGTTCAGGAAGGCCAGCTCGCGCAGGCGGTTGGCAAGGATGTCCCACTTAAAGGCGTGACAGGTAAAGATCGTATGATCCGGGAAGAAGGTGACCTTGGTACCGGTACCGTGGGTGTCACCGATGACCTCAATCTGCGTCACGGGATGCCCACGTTCGAAGCGCTGCCGGTGGATCTTGTTGTCGCGGCGAACCTCGACCTCCATCCACTCACTCAACGCATTGACGCAGGAGACACCGACGCCATGCAGGCCGCCAGCCACCTTGTAGTTCGAGCCGTCAAACTTGCCGCCGGCGTGCAGCGTCGTCATCACCACCTCCAGCGCGGGGCGTCCCTCCGTGGGGTGCATGTCGACAGGAATACCGCGGCCATCGTCTGACACCGAAATCGAACCATCCGGGTTGATCGTGACGTCAATGTGCGAGCAGTAACCGGCCAGCGCCTCGTCGATCGAGTTGTCCACCACCTCGTATACCAGATGATGATAGCCGCGTTCGCCGGTGTCGCCGATATACATCGCCGGCCGTTTGCGGACTGCCTCCATGCCCTCGAGAACCGTGATGTTCGCTGCTGTGTAATGACCTGCCGTCAAAGGCTCGTTTGAATCAATGCGCGTATCTTCTGACATACCTTTTTCCGTGAATGGATTGATTGAATAATAATAGCATAAGAGGGGGCAAAACACAAGCTTTGGCGGTGGTTTTTGCGGGCGCCCGCCCGCCCTTTTTTTCGCTGATTTCGTGTCCCGCTTTTGGGTTTTTGCCGGACGTGTCGAACAGGCCAGACGTGTCAGACGAGTCCGACAAAAAACTTACTTATCACCCGCTGCCTATTGCCTTTTATTTCTCGCATTATTCTCTCCTTGCTGACATTTCGCACGTGTGCCAAACTATGTCCTACACAACAGGAGACGTGTTGTACGACGCGGTCCCCCCCAAGGGAGCGTGAGTGCCTCTGTGTGAGTCACAGAGGCGTGCAGTCCGATCGTGTCAATCATGTCGAAAAAAATCAAAAGATGACGATGAAAAAGATGTTTGCTGGAGTGTTTGTCGCCGTCGTGGCGCTAATGTCCGTCGCGGAGGCGGCGACTGTTTCCGTTGACTGGGATGATCCGGTCGGGATCGTGAAGCCCGTGAACGGTGTTGGGCAGCCGCCGATGGTCGGGGCACCGACATCGTTTCCGATGATGCGCTATCTCAAGGAGGCGGGGATCCCTTACGCGCGGCTTCATGATGTCGGCGGGGTCTATGGACAGTTGCGCTATGTGGACATCCCGAACATCTTCCGCGATTTCGACGCGGACGAGACCGATCCGAAGAGCTACAGCTTCGCCTATACCGATGCGCTGATGAAGGCACTTGATGAGAATGGCGTTGAGCCGTTCTTCCGGTTGGGCGTGACGATCGACAATCCCGTCGGCGCCGGCTTCCCCGGCTACTTCATCGATCCACCGAAGGACTTCGCGAAGTGGGCGCGGATTTGCGAACACGTGATCCGTCACTACACCGAAGGCTGGGCGGACGGCTTTCGCATGAAGGTCACCTACTGGGAGATCTGGAACGAACCCGACAATCAGCCGGACGCCAAGCAAAACCCGCTCTGGAACGCGCCGTTCTCAGAGTTCATCCGCCTCTACGGTGTCGTTGCACCATACCTGAAGGCGAAGTTCCCTCACCTTAAAATCGGCGGCTACTCGAGTTGCGGTTTCTATGCGGGTGTCGGCGCGGAGCAGGTCGCGGCCGCGCACTCGTCACCGCGCATGGAGTATTTCATCGACTGCGCGACGAACTTTCTCGCCGCCGCGCAGCAGAACTGTTGGCCGCTCGACTTTTTCTCGTACCACTCCTACTCCCATCCGGCGGAAGCGCTCCGTCAGGTGCGCTACGCCGACGAGTTACTCAACCGCTACGGATTCACGGCAGATAAGACCGAGCGCATCTTCAACGAGTGGCTGCCGTATGTGAGCCACGATACGCTCGGCACGGCAAAGCAGGCGACCGGCATCGCCGCAGAACTGATCGGCCTCCAGAACGGTCCGTGCGACCTTGCCTGCATTTACGACGCGCGCTGTAATGTCGGCAACTACTCGCCGCTTTTCAATCCGCTGACCTACAAGCCGCACAAAGCCTATTACGCCTTTACGGCGTTCGACGAACTCCGCAAGCTCGGCACGGCGGTCCGGGCGAAAGTTTCCGGTGCACCGTCGCTCGTGGCGGCGGCCGCGAAAGGCACGGGCGGCGCGGCGGTGATGATCGCGAACGATTCTGACGCGGAGGTGCCTCTCGTCTGTGATTTCGGCGGACGCGAGGTCGTCGCGTGCCGTCTCACGGACGACACGCACACGGATGCGGGCCTCCCGCTCCCGAAGACGCTCGCGCCGCGTGCCTTTGTTATCGTGCTCCTGAAGTGAGGTTTTTCGCGTAGGGGTGCGCAACTCAGTCGCGTCAATCATGTCAGCCATGCGAAGTGGGACATTATGGCTCTGCTTCAAAAACGCGACAGCGTCTTATTGTCCCATTTAAGGTGCCCTTAATGGCGGTCCGAAATACTCGTAACTCCTTTATTATTAACATATTGCATCAATAACTTGCGCACAACTAAAGCATTGGCACGTCCTCTGCGAATATAATAGGCGGTTCCGGTAGATTGGCCGGGGCCAATGAACCTAACTTTGAAAGTAAAGAAAGGAGAACAATCATGAGAGCCTACCTGAACACCATTAACAACCCGTGGCGCGTGTTCGACGAGGTAATGGGTGATTTTCCCTTTGACCTGTTCGACACCGCACTGCGTACACGTGCCAGACGCTATCCCCGCGTCAATGTATGGGAGAGCGAAGATGGCCTAGCGGTCCAAGCTGAAGTCGCGGGCGTGGAGCCCGACAAGCTGGACGTGGCGGTCGATGCCAATATCCTCACGATCAAGGGCGAGAGGGAGCAGGCGGACGGAAGCCGCGCCGAATTTCAGCGTAGCTTTAACCTGCCGTTCGAGTTGGAGAACGATAAGATCAAGGCGACCATCAAGAACGGCCTGCTGACCGTGAAGATCCCGCGCAAGCCGATCGAGAAGCGCAAGATCGCGATCGAGAAACTGTAATCGAAGCCTATATCGAAAAGGAGGGAAACCATGAGCCTGACTAAGAAATCTGACCAACAAGACGTCCAGAAAGTGGACCGTGTTGAATTGACACCAGCCAGCCGTGTGGTGGAGTGCGAGAACGCTTACACCCTGACCGTTGAACTGCCCGGCGTGTCTGAGAAGGAGATCGAGCTGACCCTTGAGAACAGGGTGCTGTCAATCACCGCCGAGAACACGCTGGAGGTCTTCAAGGACTACACACTGGTCTTGCACGAACTGCCCGAAGCGCGCTATCGCGCGGCGTTTGATCTGCCGGATCATGTAGATACAGCCGGCATCAAGGCGGCCACCAAGAACGGCCTCCTGGTTCTGACGTTGCCCAAGCGCGAGGAGGTTAAGCCGCGCCGCATCGCCGTTAAAGCCGGCTAGTAGCACGCGCAGCCCGAAAACGGGGTGAACACAGTAATGACTGAAGAAGGGACGAGCGGTTTGCTCGTCCCTTTTTTTTAACGCGGAGGCGCAGAGACGCAGAGATTTTTATGGGGTAACGGCGTGACCGCCGCTGGAGAGGGACGAGCGTCTGCTCGTCCGCGGGCAAGTGACACTTGCCCCTCCCGGCGCTCCGCAAACCTTCGTGTGAAAAACCGAGCAGTGCCATCCCCCAAAAAATCTGCGAAATCTGCGTCATTTGCAAATCAAAAAACCGAGCCATGCCAGAAGCCGAAGAGCGTTGACATCTGAGTATGGGTATGTATGATAATGACGTCGTTTGAATTGAACCGCGCGGAAATTGATGTTGCACACGGAGCCTTCGGGAGGAACACATGTCGAAAACCGTTTTAGTTCAGGCGAGAATCTCGCCGGAAGTGAAAGCAGATGTCGAGAAGCTCTTTGAAGCTTGGGGCTTCGATATCTCGACCGCTTTCAGGATGTTCCTGAATAAGGTCAGCAGGGACAGAGCGATGCCGTTCGTTTTCGCTGAAGAGCAGCGGCCCACCGAGGAGGAACTTCACGACATGCGCGTCTTGGGGATCAAGAAATACGCGGACCTACTCAAGGCGTATCGCGAGATAGACGCTGCCCGGGCTGATTACAAAGCGGGACGTGGGGCTTCATTCGGCAATGTTGCCGAGATGTTCAAAGACACATTCGGAGAGCCGTATGTTGACTCCCTATCGCACGGAGACGTTCAACGCGCAACTGAAGGCTCTGAGAAATAATCAAGCTGTCGTAGCGAGGATATTTCGCCTGATTGCGGACGCCTGCGAACATCCTTTCTCTGGTCTTGGGAAACCTGAACCGCTTAAATACGGCAAGGCGGGATTGTGGTCGCGCCGTATCGACAAAAAGAACCGGCTTATTTACAAAGTTGTGAAGCCTGATCTGATTTTGTTTTCTTGCATCGGGCATTACGACTAGCGTGAACTTTCAACGCTCAGACGCCGGTCGATCCGAAGCCGCCCTCGCCGCGGCAGGTCTCGCCGAGGGTTTCTGACTCCTCGACCGCCACGCGCAACACCGGCGCAATCACCATCTGCGCGATGCGCATGCCGGGCGCGACCTCGAACGGTTCTTGACCGAGATTGACAAGGATCACGCCGAGTTCGCCCCGGTAGCCTTCATCGATCGTGCCCGGTGTGTTGAGCAGTGTAATGCCGTGCTTGAGCGCCAAACCGCTGCGCGGCCGGAGCTGCGCCTCGGTGCCGGACGGCAGTTCCATGACCAACCCCGTGCGCACCAATCGGCGCTCGCCCGGCAGCAACGTCGCGGCTTCGCACGCGCAAAGATCCAGCCCCGCATCGCCGGGATGGGCATAGGCCGGTAACACGGCGTCCGCGTGGACGCGCTTGAAGAGGACGGTCATCGCCCTGTCAGCCTCTACTCCAGAACCTTGATCTTGATGTTCCGGTAGGAGACGCGGTCGTTATGATCCTGCAGCAGGATGTGCCCCGCCTCCTGCTCGCCCCAGTTGGGATGCTTGTTGAACTTGCTTTGGGCGACCGCCTTGCGGAACGTCTCCGAGCCGCGCTCAAACGTGAGCACCTTCTCGCCGTTCAGCCAGTGCTCGACCTGCTTGCCTTTGCTCACGATCATGGCACTGTTCCACTCGCCGGTCGGCTTCAGTTTCGCACCGACCGCCGGTAGCACGTCGTAGAGCGACGCGACCATACGGTTGCCGTCGCGCCCCTTCGTGGCGTCGGGGTGTTTGGTGTCGAGCACCTGATATTCCAACGTGGTGCCGCCATGGCGTTTGGGGTCGAAGAAATACTTGACGCCGCTGTTGGCCGCGTCCGTGAGCCGGAATTCCAGCTTGAGGATAAACGAAGAGTAGGTTTCGCGCGTGATGATATCCCCCGCGCCACCGCCCGCGTTTTTGGGCAACACGGTCAACTCACCGTTCGCGATCTCCCATCCCCGTGTGGGGAAGTTGTCGGATCTGACACTGCGCCAGCCGTCGCCGCTCTTGCCGTCCCACAGCAACCGCCACCCATCCTGACGTTCCTGCTCTGTCAGCGTGTTTGCCGGTATCACGGGGCAAACCTTGACGCCAAACAGCGCTGTCGCGCTCATCATCACCGCCACCATACTCAACAGATGCTTCATACCTCGCCTCCTTGTTCTGTAATATGCACCAGCGCAGACTCGATTGTCAACGCAGTTCAATGGTTAATT
>DAOTMQ010000088.1:0-13269 GCA_035450385.1 Kiritimatiellia bacterium
TTGAGGCGCTTACCCGTCTCAGCCACGGGCGCATCGCCCTCTTCACCAGCCACCGTCAGCTTACACCCGGCATGGCCGACCGCCTGCTGATCCTGCGCGACGGCAAGCTCGTATCCGACGGCTCGCTGGAAGAGCGAATGAGGCAGTAGGCAGTAGGCAGTGGGCAGTGGGCAGTAGGCAGTGCTTTGACTCGCGACCCGCGACCCGCGACTTGCGGCTCCCAAATTCCAAGAGCCTATTCGCATCATTTGCGCCATTCGCGGTTCCCAAAACCCGAGCCCTGTTCCCAAAAAAACCTTGGCGTTCTTGGTGCCTTGGCGGTTCCAAAAAGCCGAGCCCTGCCAAACAAACTAATGAACTAACGCACTAATGAACTTCCCCCACGGAGCCCTTACTCGCGCGTCCGGCGCAGACGCGCGATAGCCTCGCGCACAGCGGTCACCGTGTGTTGCTCCGCCACCGACAGCGCCGACAACTCTCCGGCACGCGCCAACGCCTGATCGGCCGCGTCTGGATTACCGCGCTTCACTGCGATCAACGCATCGACCACATTCAGACGCGCGTCATCAGCGTTGATCTGGCGCGCTTTGGCCAGTGCCTCCGTAGCGGGATCCGGCAGGTTTTTCTCGGCCAAGACATGCGCCAACGTCGCCCACCCCTCATAACGCTCGGGCGCGAGTTCGGTCGCCTGTCGTGCGGCCTTTTCCGCTTCGTCGAGCTTACGAATGCGGCAGAGCACCTCGGCGAAGTTGTTGAGCGCCGCAAGCATTGGTTTCTCGTCCGCGACGCTGCGCCGCAGATAGCCCTCCGCATCGCCATACTGCCCCTGCTCCAGCCGGATCGTGCCCATGATAAAGTTGGCGTAGGGATGCTCCGGCCTTTGGCGCAGGATGGTAAGCGCGCGCGCCTCGGCCGTTCGCCGATCCTCTAGCGACACATCCAGCGTCAACAACACATCCAGCAGCGCCTGAACATCGGGACGGATCAGCGCCGCGCGCTGGAAGCACAGCCGCGCATTTTTGAGTCCTTGCTTGCCCTTGCTCTGCCAGACACGCCCCTGAATCACTTGTGTAAAGTAACCATCCTGGTCCTTGCTGATCTTGGTCAGACGCGGCAGCACCTTGGTCTCGACCGCGCCGATGTCATCCTGCTCGATCATCGCCATCGCCAGCATCGCCAGCGTCATCGGCGTGGCATCAGGCTCCTCCGCCATCTCCTGCAACAGCACGCGAGCGCGCGACAGGTCACTCGACACCAGATAAAGCGCCGCCCAATCCTGCCGCAACTGGCGTCGCGGCGCACCGGCCTTCTCGCCGTTTTCCAAGATGGCGCGCGCCTCATCCACAATACTGCGTTGCAGTGCGAGGCGTGCCAGTCCAGAAATCGCAAAGGTATTCTTAGGGTCGCGTTCAAGCGCCTTCTTATACTCGGCGGCACTCTGTTTGAAGTCACCGCGCATTTCGTAGAGCGAGGCCATCATCGCGGAGAGCGCCGCGCGTTTCTGCTCGTCCTGCTGCATGGCATACGCGCCGCGCAAGCCGGCCAGCACTGATCCGGGGCTGCTCGACAACGCCCACTGCCACCCCATGCGCACAAACAGCTCAACATTGCGCACATAACCGTAATGGCGGCTGAGCGACCAGAGCGGATAGCGATCACGGCCGTGCTCCACCTTGTCGCGAAGTTGGCGCTCGATCGTCTCTTTCATCTCGGGGTGCATTCCGCGCGCCACCGCGTCAAAGAGATTCAGCAAAGCGCTGATGTTGTCGGGATAGATCTCGCGCGCCTTGAGATACGCCTCAAAGGCCGCTTCCGGCTGCTTCAAATCATCAAGCGTCACCCCCGCATTGTTTGCAACAAACGCCATGTGGCGCAACAGGGCCACGCGGTAGCGGTAGCCTAACTGACGCGGCTTGCCCTCGCCCCGCTCAACAAATGGCTGCCAGCGCGTCCAAAAGGCCCGGTGCGACTCTAGCAACTTATCCGCCGCGATGTCCTCTGTGCGCGACGCGGCACCGTAAAACAACCGGTCCGGCACTGGCACCAGTCCCGCGCCGTACCACAGATCCGGCAACCCCATGCAGATTGCCTTATCTGCCATTGCCGTGTCTGCCGAGAAGAGGTCGTCGATAAAGAGATGGAAGCTGTACGCCAACAGGCTCTCGGCGCGCAGACGTGCGCGTTCGCTGAAGCGCGTGTCGGCCGTGAACGTCCGGCGCACCGCGTCCGTATAATGCGTCTCGCGCGCCCGATACGGACAGAGCAGATGCACGGTCTGCCCGCGCTCCCGTGCGCGGATCAACAGATTAGCGTCGATGATCCCGTTCGCCACCACCCAGTCGCGCTGTCCCAGTCCGTCCAGCACCTCATCCGCAGCGCGATCAGCGAAAGCCCCGTTATCGGCCACCAGCCAGCGGACGTTTAACACGCCCGCCACCAGAATAGCCACGACCAGTATTGGCATCGCCATCAGCCCGACACCACGACCGGCATTAAATAGGATTGTCGTAGATCGGGCCAGCGGATGCGGCAACGGGGGTTCGTCATCATCCTCTTTGTCGAATGGGATCTCGACATCCACCGGGTCATCAAGCAGAGCTAGGGCGCGCCACGAGGCGGTGAGCAGTGCGATCCCAATACCGGCAATCAGATAGGTCGCGGCCGGAACGACGCCCGCCTTCGCAACCACCCCCCACGGCCCGAAGGGAACGTTAAAGAGCAGCAGCAGGGCAAAAATGGTAAGCACGAGACTTAATATGAAGGCGCTCCACGAACGGCGATTATCCAGCGAGCGAAGCGCCGCAAAAAAGCTCAATGCCGCTGAACCGAGTCCCAGCACGAAGACCGGGAACCACAAATGCTCAGGGAACATCTGGCCAATCGCCTGCGCCTGCTCACGCAACACCGATACCGTCACGTGCAGCATCGCTTGGAGCGTCACCTCCAAGCCCCGGCTCAGCACAAACTGCCGTGCGGCGAACGCATGCACACCGGCCAGCGCCAAAGCCGCCAGCACAGCCGTACCAAACAGACGGCCGACCCGGCACCACTCGAGCTTCCACTCCACGACCACGGCGAAAACCGCCATCACCGGCAAGGCCACCAGAAACAGCGGCGACTCGGCCATACCCGCGCCATACAGAAGGCCAAAGAACAGTAGCCACACGGTGCGCTTCGAACGCGCGTAGACGGTCAGCAGGTGCGCACAGGCCATCAGCAACGCCACGTCGAAGATTTGCGGCTGAAACCGCGTAGCCGCCTGCCAGACCGGCAGGCTGAGACCGACCGCCAGCGCCGCCACCCAGCCCGCAAAGCGTGCGTTGCGTGAGGCATGCGTCACTGCGGACTCTTCGCGCATGGCCTCGAAAACAACAAACCAGACCACCTTGAACGTCCATCCGACCGCGAGTGCGCCGGCCACCGCCGCCATCAGGTTCAAACGGAGTGGCAGAGAGAGCCAAGGCAGACGCACAACGTGTCCGGCCGCCCACATGAGGAGCGGGTGCGACGGCACTTCGCGCACATCCAGGCCCGCCGCCCACGCGATCCATGTGGCCGAGGCTCCTGGAAACGCATAATCAAGCGCCGTCGCCGCATAGAGCGCCAGCGCCGCCAGGGTCAGGAGCCAAAAAGAAACGCGCGACCGTCGCAGCCGGCCGCGCGTGATGGGACGAAACTCAAGAAACAGCATGGTTCGTCTTTACATGTGCTTCCTGCGCCGTAGCGCCGCCACCGCCGCGCCGACCACCAGAAGCATGGCTGTGCTAGGTTCGGGAACCGGTGCCCAACCTGTAAAGGAGTTGGGCGTGAAGTAGTCCGTGATAATGTCGAACTCGCTGGTGCTGATCGACGCCGTATCGTTCCACGCCAACGAAGACTGACTAACCGCATATTGACCATCCGTGTAGTTGAACAGCACGACGTAATAGGCACCCGCGTTGCGCGTGGTCGCGTCGGTCGTCTCCTGCGGGAAAAGGGTCGTGCCCTCGAATGCATTCACGTTCCACGCAAGTGACTCAACACCCGGCGACCAGACGTTGTTGTTGATCGAAGGCGCATTACCATCGGCCACATAGACCAAGCTGGCGTACTCCGTGCCTGTCGGAACGCTCTCCGCCGCCCAACCGATGACCACAGCCTGCGAGGCCAGAACACCGGTCAAGAACACCAAGCATGCCGTCAAAACTGTCTTATTCATAACTTTATCCCTCGTGTCCTTTCAGGCTTATTCGCCATCAGGCTTGAAAGTAAACGTCCCGTTGCCGGAACGGCGATAGTACCAGAAACCCTGACCGGCGGGAATGTCGGCGGCGGGCAACGCAATGCCTCCCGTCGTCGTGACCCACTTGCCGTTGAACTGCGTCTTGGAGCCACCGGTGTAGTAGTGGTAGGTGGTGTAATAGGTGCCGTCACCCTTGCTCACCAAGATGCGGTCGGTTGTCGCGCTAATTCCGTTCGCGCCGACCGCTCCAGCCCAGTCGAGATCATTGAGGTCAAACGCTGTTAATCCCGCATAGCTGATCAGGTTCAACCCCTCGCCGATGGTGGTGGACTGCTTCGCCGTAGAAACCTGGCCTTTGACGTAGACCGAAGAACCGGCTCCAGCGGTCCGCTTGATCCAGAATCCTTGACCACGCGCGATATCAAAGGTACTGGCGGCGGGCGGAGTCAACTCCTTCTTCGTTCCGTCCGGCATCAACTGCTCCGTGGTGATCGGGGTCCAGCCGACGCCGGTTTGGTTGTAGTAATAGTAGTAGATTGGACCCGTGGCGTCGGTCGTGAGCACCACCAACTGATCGGCGCTGCCCGGATCGCTGGCGTGGGTCAGCCCGTAGGTTGCAACCAAGTCGCTCAGCTTGCTGGCCACACCGGCCTGCATGCAGGCCTCAAACGGCACCGCGACGATCGTGTTCTTGGCGGCGGCCGCCGGGATTTCAACGAACCCGACCACATTGGTTCCTTCGACCGGATCCATCGCCGCATGCACGAGACCGGCTGCCGCAACTACCGCAAAAGTTATCCATCCTTTTTTCATGGCATTCCCTTTCTAGCCTGCTCGCTTACTGCGCGATCACCTTGAAAAAGCGTACTGTGTCACCGGCCGGCACCTCGACGGCCGCCGGCAACTCCGCACCCGACTCACCCTGCACGAGCGTCTGAGCAGAGACCTGCACACGGCTCGCCACGGTCTGCCAACCGTCATTCAGGGAGGTCGCACTCTGCACCTGATAAAGTGCCTTGTCAGAGACATTCTTGATGCGCAGGTTCACACGGCCGTTGCCCGCCTGCATCGAGGCGATCTCCGGCTGAGGTGTCCCCTCGGGAGACGACGTCGATCCAGCAGCGCTGAGCCCTCCCCCGGCGGCGGCCGTACCGCCTACGGTGCCGAGGCTGAGCGCGGAAGCCGTACCGCTTGCGGCGCTCGCACCCTGCGCGGCGACCAGACCGCCGATCGCCCCGTCGGCCTTGCGCGTATCGAGCAGGACAATCACCCACGCGCCGCCTTCCGGATAGGTCGCGGCCGAGTACTGGATGGCCTTATATCCGCACTTGGCCCCCTCTACCGCCTGCCCGGTGGTGGCGATCACGTTGTTGTCAGGATCGACCAGCGAACCATCGGTATAGACACCGCCGAAAACCTGACCCTGCTTGACATACACCAGCAGGTAAGTCTCACCGACCAAGACAGACGTCCCGTCGGCATAGGTATCGGGTCCGGGCGTGGACATCGCGAGCGTCCGCTGATCCTTCACCTCCGCCCCGAACATCGTGGTTGCCACGAGCAACCCACTGAACACTAAAAGCGCTTTTTTCATCGTGTGTCTCCTTGAGATAGCTTAGGGAACGATGTATGGTTTGAAATACCGATATCCGCCGCTCGGAATCGTGTAGGTGTAGGTCGCCGCGCCGCCGGTGAAGTTGGCGAACGAAGGCGTGATCGCACCATCCAGCAATGTCCAATTAACATCGGTAACATTCACCTTCCCGTAAATCTGGACCCGTCCGTTGATCTTACCGGTTTTAACCGCGTTATTGACCTTCAAGGAAAGCGTCAAGGCCAGCTCCGTCGGCGAGGTCATTTCGATCTTCGAGATGCCGAAGTCGTAGCCCTCAACCTTCGTGACCGCATTCCCGCCGATACTGTCCAGCAGGTAGGCCTGATTGATCTGCGCCTGTGAGAGATCGCTCAAACCGCCCTGTCCCGTCACGTTGCCGTCGCTCAGCCAAGCGTTGACCCGCGTGAGTTCCTCGTCCGACAGCGAGGTGGGCGCCGGCAGTGTCGGCACGGCCTGTGTCGGCCCCGGCACCACGTAGGCCGGATCGCCGTGGCTGACGTACAGGTTGTCGATCATCCCCGTGCCGTAGAAGTTAACCGACGCCAATGTGTTCGCCGCGCCGGCGTTTCTGACGGCCAGATCCGTGAAGACCGGGGCGTCGTTCAGCAGCACATCGAATTTGTTGTCCTGAAGCTTGACGGTCACTTGGTACCACATGTTGGTGTCGAGCGCCGCCGCGTTGGTTGTGGCTCCGTCGCCGTGCACCACCACCAGCTTGGCATCGGCTGTCAGGAAGAGCGCCATCTTGGAACTGGCCAGCAGGTCAGGGTCGGGCGCATTGACCAGCGGATCGAACTTTATGCGCAAATCCACATAGACCGGCTTGCCGTTGAATGAGACCGCAGTGGCGTCTGCATAAGCCAACGTGTTGGAGACCACTTCGCCGTCCGTCTCAAGTTGCAACACCTTGGAGTTTGTATCGAACCAGACGTTCGATCGCGCCGGCAGCCCGGTCATGGCGGGGAAGTCGTTGGACAGGACGTTATAGCCTGCCCTCGCCGCCCAGTCCGGAACAGCCGTCTCGAACGCCTCCCGATAAGCGCCAGCCTGCATCGGGCTGACGTTCCATGCTTGAGGAACCGTTGAATCTGCCGTCTGCGCGTTCCCGCACAGAACGAGCGCGAGCGCACACGCGGCCCCCGCTCCGGCGATTCTCGCCAACCTTGTTTTGGTAGACATCATAGCTCGTCTCCATGCCGGATCCCTTGCGGAACCCCGTCAAAAAAACCATTCCCAATCGTTACGGGGTAGTGTATCGCAATTGACGGCCCCCCGACAAGCGGAAAAACGAAAAATCTTCTGCTTGATTATCGTGCGCCGGTTTTTCTATCATCCCAAGCCATGGCTATGAAAATTCTTGTTGTTGGTGGCGGCGGACGCGAGCATGCGATTGCGTGGCGGCTCGCGCGCGATACATCCCGCCCTGAGATTTTTTGCGCGCCGGGCAATGCCGGCACGGCATCTGATGCGTGCAACCTGCCGATCCAGGCCGATGATATCCCGGCCCTGCTGGCATGGGCACGTGAGCACCGGCCGGGCCTTACGGTGGTCGGTCCTGAAGCGCCGCTCTGCCTCGGCATCACAGATGCCTTCACCGCAGCCGGACTGCGCGTCTTCGGTCCGGGTCAGGCTGCCGCACAGATGGAGGGCAGCAAGCGTTTCGCCAAGGAGATCATGAACGCCGCAGGTGTGCCGACTGCCCGTGCGCTGGTCTTCGATGATGCCGAAGCCGCCGTGGCGGCACTCCCCTCTTTCTCTCTGCCGGTGGTGATCAAGGCCGACGGCCTCGCCGCAGGCAAGGGCGTGGTGATCGCCCAGACCCATGACGAAGCGGCGGACGCGATTCGCTCGATGCTGGTGGACGCCGTCTTTGGCGCGGCTGGCGCAGAGATTCTGATTGAGGAGTTTCTGGAAGGCGAGGAGGCCTCGATTCTCGCCCTGATCGATGGCGAGCACGCGGTGCTGCTACCGCCATCGCAGGACCACAAGCGTGTCTTCAACGCCGATCAAGGCCCCAACACCGGCGGCATGGGAGCCTACTCGCCGGCGCCGGTGGTCACCCCCGATCTGTTACCGACCATCAAAGAGCGGATCATCCTGCCAGTCGTGCGCGAGCTACGCCGTCGTGGTATCGTTTACAAGGGCGTGCTCTACGCCGGGCTGATGATCGGCCCCAAGGGCATCTCCGTTCTGGAGTTCAACGCGCGTTTCGGCGATCCAGAGACCGAGGCCGTGCTGCCCCGTATCGGCGGCGACCTCATCCCCGCGCTCGAAGCCTGCATCGACGGCACGCTGACCGACGCGCATGTGCAGGTCCGCCCTGAAGCCGCAGCCACCGTGATCCTGGCCTCCGGCGGCTACCCTGGATCCTACCGTAAGGGTCTCCCCATCTCCGGACTCGATCAGGCCGCCGCTGTAGATGACGCCATCGTCTTCCACGCGGGCACCGCGTTGAAGGACGGCCAGATCGTTACCGCAGGCGGACGCGTACTCGCCGTCACCGCGCTGGGTGCCGATCTGCGTGCCGCCGTGGGTCGCGCTTATGAGACTGCGGCCAAGATTCACTTTGATGGCGTACACTATCGCACGGATATCGCCCACCGCGCTTTTGACCGGAGATAACAGACAAGACCCTTGAAATAACCCTCGTGGCATGGGCGTCCATTCCATGTGAAACACGGGCAAGATGCCCGTGCCACGTATGAAACACGGGCAAGATGCCCGTGCCACACCTGCAGCACTCAACTATCGACGCTCGGGAGGGATTCCCGAACGTTCTTTCAACAGGAGACCTCACACATGTCCACACCTCTCGTCGGTATCGTCATGGGCAGCGACTCAGACTGGCCGCTCGTGCAGAAGGCCGCCGCCATGCTGGAGTCCTTCGGCGTCGCATTTGACGTGCGCGTCATCTCCGCACACCGCACACCGGAACTCGCCTCCGATTACGCGGCCAACGCCGAAGCGCGCGGCCTCAAGGTCATTATCGCGGCGGCCGGCGGTGCCGCCCACCTCGGCGGCGTGCTCGCCGCCCACACGGTCCTCCCGGTGATCGGCATTCCGGTCGCCGGCGGTGCGCTCAACGGTCTTGATGCGCTCTACGCCACGCTCCAGATGCCGGCCGGTGTCCCGGTCGCCACCGTGACGCTCGGCAGCGCGGGCCCGGTCAACGCCGCCCTGCTCGCCGTCCAGATCCTCGGCACTGCCGATCCAGAGTTGCGCAAGAAATTCCGCGTCTACAAGGACGGCCTGAAGGACAAGGTCGCAGAAGGCAACGCCAAGGTGCAGGCGCAACTTGAAGCTAGGATTTAGGATTTAGGATTTAGGAGTTGGGACAGGTCTGGGCTCGCGAAGCGCAATGAAACCCTGAGACCCTGAAACCCTGAAACCCTGAAACCAGCCTCCGCGCACGGCGCGGAGGCTCACAGCGCGGCGAGCAACTCGCGGATCGCCCGTTCGCGCGCCTCAATGGATTCGCACAGGCGGAACTGCACGCGGGCGCGGTTGAGATTCTGCTCCGGCTGGCGAATCTTGAAATAGACGCTGCCGGCCAGATAGTCTTGGAAGAAACGCAGCCCCAGTTCAAACGTGATCAACCGGATCGCGTCGTACAGGTAGTGGCGGTCCGCCTCGGTCAGGAACGCGCGGGCGTGTTTCATGTAGCCCTTGCAGAACGCAGCGCAGAGGTCGAGGTCAAACACCACCTTGCTGAGGTTCTGCTCCTCCTCGCCTGCTGGATTGCAGATTGAGCGCAGGGCGTCACCGAAGTCGTAGTGGATCAGGCCGGGACTCACGGTGTCGAGGTCGATCATCGCCGTGCCTTTGCCGGTGAAATCATCGATCATGATATTGTTGACCTTGGGATCACCGTGCATCAGCCGCAATGATAGCTCACCTCTCTGCAACGCGTCTTGCAGCGTACCGGCGAACCCGCGTCGATCTTCGATGAACTTCGCCATGCGGCGCGCCTCCATCGACGCATTAAGCCGCTTCTCGGCCAGCGGCTCGTTCTGGAGCGTTGCGTCATACTGCGCCATATAGTTGGGCGTGATGTGAAACCCCGGCAGCGGATCGATGATGTCTGCGGGATCCAGATCCGAGACCAGCCAGTGGAAATGCCCCAGCACGGCACCGCACTCCGCCGCATGCTCGGCATTCTGCGCCTCGTCGTAAGCGGTGGCCGACGCGATTTTCGTGATCACGCGCCAGATGTCGCCGGTCTCGTCCACGAAATAATCTTCGCCGGTGCGCGTCTTGACGATACGCGGCATCTGCCAGACGCGATCTGTCCGGCCAGCCTCGGCCTCGGCCTCCAGTTTGGCGTGCACATGCGCCGTCAGCCGGTGCAGGTTGCGCATGATCACCTCGGGCTGCGGAAAGACCTTGCGGTTGACCCGCTGCAAGATCACCTGTTCCTCCGCAAAGGTGTTGCGGAAGATACCCAGAAAGGTATCGTTGACGTTCCCGCTGCCTGTCGGGTTGATGGTAACCAGCCGGCCCGATATCTCGAACTGGCGCATCATCAGAGACAATTCCATTCGCATCACTTCCTTGTTGTCACGTAATGACAGGCATTTTTCATGGTTTACGCACAAAACGCAACCCCAAAAAACCAGGGGCGGGGTTTTGCTTCCGGACTTTATTGCGGTGTTCCGCTCATGCGGACGGGGATGATGTCCCCCTTGTCGTTGAAGTACATGCGGTCGAGGCAAACCACACGGTGGTGCGCAGACAGCGATGGTATAGGACGGCGATGGTAACAAATGTACCAATCGTCGGTACCGGGAATATTGATCACGGAATGATGTCCCGCGCCAGTTGCCAAAGGGCGCTGTGAGTCAAGTATCCGTCCCTTGAATTCAAAAGGACCAAAAGGTGAAGACGACACGCTGTAGTTGACGCAATAGGAATCCTTTGTCCAGCTACCACTCGAATACATGAAGTACCAGACGCCTTTCCTCTCGAACATCACGGAGCCCTCGACATAATCTTGCGGGGTGATGTCACGCCAAATCCTCCCGTCATCAAGCGGCTGCAACGACTTGAAATCCGGTGCCAGTTTGACGAGATTGCAGCGGCCCCATCCCCCATAGATCATGTACCACTCACCTTTGTAACGAAAGACATACTGGTCGATCGGCTGAGCGCCGTTCCAGAAACGATCGATGAGAGGCTTGCCGATTAAATCGCGGTACGGCCCCTCTGGACGATCCGCAACCGCCACTCCGATGCCACCGTACTTGCTGATGCCCGGCTCCGGTTGCGGCTCACCGTCCTCGCGCCGGCCGCCGACAGGGTAAGCGTCGTTTGCGCCAAAGAAGAGATAGTACTTGCCGTCCTTCTCGTGGGCGTCGGGTGCCCACAGGCAGCCCCGCGCCCAAGTGACCTCATTCGTCGTCAAAATCCGCGCGTGCTTCGTCCAGACCTTCAGGTCCGGCGATGAGAATGCATCCATCGCAACCTGCTGCTCGAACGGGAGCGACATCGTCGGGAAAATCCAATAGGTTTTTCCGTATCGCCGGATCTGCGGATCGGCATACCATCCGGGCAGAATCGGATTCCCTCCTGTCTCAAAGGTCTGCTTATCACCCTCGATGTCGCCACGTTTCTTCCCCGCCACATACTCCCTGCATGCCCAGTAGGCAGGCTTTGGCGAAAAGTCTTTGTGGACGATGCCAAAGTGATGTTCGCTATAGTACGGGTCTTTTTCGACCGCGAGAAATTCATAGATGAAGTACCTTTCAACACCATTCGCGAAGGCGGACTTTATCGCATCGACCGTATACTTCGCTTGCTGGGATTCGTCACTCGTGCCGACTGATCGCCCACGGCTGGACACGATCACACGGCCCTTCATGTCGCTGCCGAAGAGATACGCCGCCGCGCCGACGGCGGGTCCGCCACTCTTGTCCTTGCCGACCAGCAGCGGAACCATCTGATCACCGGGCTGGAGCAGACGTGCAGAGAAAAACCGATCCGCA
The DNA here is from genome assembly GCA_035450385.1 of Kiritimatiellia bacterium. GTDB lineage: Bacteria > Verrucomicrobiota > Kiritimatiellia > RFP12 > UBA1067 > DUPH01. The sequence goes on from DAOTMQ010000088.1 coordinate 11,819, forward strand.
GAAAGTCCAGCCGGATCGCATTTCAACCCTACGGTACTCGCCTCTTCCGACGGGAACGTCTGCGTTGACTGCGGCATTGCCTTGTTGTCCCACCATGCCTCGACACCGATGCGCAAACGGTTGCGCGCGGCAGCCCCTTCCCTTGCGCCGTGTGCTGAGGAACCGGCATACTGACCGCCGCGCATCGGATAGTAAAGCGGGTAACCCCCGAAGAGAACGAGCGTTCCGCCTTTTTTCACAAAGTCAACGACCGCATCAATCGTGTCGTCAGGATACCGTTCACCGAACGGGAAGACGACCAGATCAATCTCCCCACGAGGAAGGCGAGCGTTGAGTTCCTCAGCCGAACACACGGTACACGTCGAGCCGACAGGCAATATCTCCTGCAACGAACGCGCGAACTCAGCAGCGGTGGCTCCGGGTATGCCCAGGTCAACATACACCGCGCGCCAAGCCTTCTGGTCTGGTCTTGCGATTTTGAGCCCCGCCTTAAGGACCGGCGTTTCCGGCACCCTTGCCCTGTGTGTCGGCCAGCCCATTTCCGTAATCCAAATCGGACGGTCGGCAATACCGTTCCGCGCCATCATCTGCTTCAAGTTCTTAAGGTCCTCCGTCAACCCCGGTTCCGGCGGATTCGGGTGACGGTAGGGATGGACATTGACAATGTCAAAGGCGTCCTTCGCACCCGCTTTGATGGTCGCCTCAATGAAATCGTACGCACACCCCGCCGTGCCGCCGAAGGCGACCAGAACAGTCGGATCGACGGCCTTTACCTCCTCATACGCCACCTTCAACACCTCGGCGTACTTTTCAGGATTCGGATCCTTCCAGAAGGCACTGATGTTGGCCTCGTTCCAGATCTCGACCACGGGGATCCGCCCTTTGAAATGCCGCGCCGACTCACGGATAAATGCGCGCCATTCCGTGAGATGCTCATTCACCGGCTGCGCCCACCCCGGAACGCCATGAAAAATCGGCAATACCTTGATGCCGTATTTCGCCGCGTCATCAACGACTTGATCATACCGCGAGAAATCAAATGGACCATTCTTGGCTTTCTGGCAGTGATGCCAATCGAAGTCGCTGCGGACGTAATCGAAGCCCGCATCCTGCATCATTTCGTAGGTACGGATACGGTTGTTGAACTCATCTCGCGTCACATGCGCGCAGACGCCGACACGCCCGTCTGCCTGCGCCATGATCGCCGCCGCCACCAATAACGGAGCAATAACTTTGATATTCATCATCGTTTCTTCAATCGCAATAGAGTAAGTGAATAAAGAGCCGCCAGCCAGCGGCCGACGGGAGTACGCTTTTTTCAGGTACCGAATGAAGTTCATTTTGGCATGCAGGCAGAATCTCGGCAAGGACAAACAAAACAGCGCGCTTGTTTGGGTGGCGCGGACCCTGTATAATCAGGGCGCATGATTCCCCAACAGACAGAGACGGCA
>DAOTMQ010000089.1:0-2865 GCA_035450385.1 Kiritimatiellia bacterium
CGCGAAAAGGTCGTGATCCTGCCGGACCACTACATCTACACGGCGGACGAAAAAGCGCACCGCAACGTGGACACCCTGCGCGCTTTTGTCAAAGAGCAGGGGCTGCCCTACTTTTACGATCCCGGTACCGAAAGTTATTGTGGCGTCTGCCATGTGGCGTTGCCGGAGTTGGGTCATGTGCGTCCCGGTGAGACGATCTTCGGCACCGATTCACACACCTGCACGCACGGTGCGCTGGGCGCGTTCTCTACCGGCATCGGCAACACCGACGCGGGCTTTATCCTGGGCACAGGGAAGCTACTGGTCAAGGTGCCACCGACCATGCGCTTCGTGCTGGAAGGTGAATTGCCCGCTTATCTGTCCGCCAAGGATCTGATCCTGCACATCATCGGCGATATCGGCGTGGACGGAGCGACCTACTGCGCCATGGAGTTTGCCGGTTCCGCTATTGCCAGCCTCAGCATTGACGAACGGTGCACCATCTGCAACATGGCGGTGGAAGCCGGCGCCAAGAACGGGATCATCGCCCCGGACAAGAAGACACTGGACTACGTGAACGCCCGCACGCAAAAGCCGTTCGAGCCGCTGTACGGTGACGCCGACGCTAAAGTCGTATCCGAGCGGGTCTACAATGTCTCTAAACTCGAGCCGGTGGTGGCGCGTCCGCATCTGCCGGACAATAAGGCCCTGGCCCGCGATTGCCGCGACGTGAAGATCGATCAGGTGTACATCGGTTCTTGCACCGGTGGCAAGCTGGAGGATTTCATCATGGCGGCGCACATCATAAAGGGCCGCCGTGTCGCAATCCGAACGCTGCTCGTGCCGGCGACCCGCACGGTCGAACGCGGACTGGACGAGACCCGCATCGACGGCCAGAGCCTGCGGCAGATTTTCGAGGCGGCCGGCGTCGAACCGATCGCGCCGCCCTCGTGCGCGGCGTGTCTGGGCGGGCCGATCGACACCTTCGGGCGCACCCACGGCAACGAAGTGGTGGTCAGCACCACCAACCGCAATTTCATTGGCCGCATGGGTTCGAAAGACGCGCAGATTTATCTGGCCTCGCCCTATACCGCAGCGGCGACGGCCGTGACCGGACACATCACCGATCCGCGCGACCTGTAGCGAGTGTCCTCACGAACCGTGGACGCTCAATCGAAACCATGAAACACATGAAACTTCATGAAAATCAGGAGCATCTTAGAGGTTCCAGAAAACGCTCAACGTTTAACGCTCAAGTAAGTGCGCAAAATTTGGAGTGCGGTGACAAGAGCCGCGCTGTGCGCGGGTCGCGGCACCGCTTTCGCGCGCCGCTTTGCCACCCCACTCGTGCTTTAAAAGCGGCGTCGCGCGGAATACCGCTTGCCGCCGCACTCCAAGTTCTTTCGCCAGACTTGCAGTCACGCAGTCACAAGGATAAGTTCTATGCTTAACACCACCACCATTCGCGGGCCGGTCTACGTGCTCGAAGACAACATCGACACCGACCTGCTGATACCGGCATGCTATCTCAATCTCGTGCCCACGATTCCGGAGGAGTACCGCAAGCTCGGCTCGTACGCGCTGGCGGGACTGCCGGACACCTTCCCGAAGTTCGCCTCGAATCCGGATGGCACCACCCCCTACCCGATCGTCATCGGCGGACGCAATTTCGGTTGCGGTTCGTCGCGCGAGCATGCGCCGATTGCGCTGGGCGCGGCGGGGGCCAAGGCGGTGGTGGCGGAGAGCTACGCGCGTATTTTCTTCCGCAATTCAGTAGCCACCGGCGAGATCTTTCCGCTGGAATCCGAGCAACGCCTGTGTGAAGAATTTAAGACCGGCGACGAGGCTGAAATCGATATGGCGTCGAACACCATCACGCGTCTCGCGGACGGCGCGGTCTTCCCCTTGAAACCGATCGGTGCGGTCGCGCCGGTCATTGCCGCCGGCGGCATGTTCGCTTACGCCCGCGAGATCGGAATGATTAAGTCATGAGCGCCAGAACCACCCGCGTCATCGCAGTCGCCAACCAAAAGGGCGGCGTCGGCAAGACGACCACGGTCGTCAACCTGGCCGCAGCGCTCTCCCTGATGCAGAAGACGGTCTTGGTGATCGACCTTGATCCGCAGGCCAACGCCACCAGCGGTCTCGGCCTTCCGCGCCGATCGGGCTACAGCCTCTATCCCGTGCTCACCGGCGCGGCCGACGTAGCGGACATCATCCAGGCCACGCCGTATGAAGGCATCAACATCATTCCCGCCGAGCTTGACCTGGCCGGCGCAGAGATCGAGATTGCCCGGCAGGAGAACCATCTGGCGGTGGTCCGCAATGCGCTGGATCGGGTGCTCACCGCCGGTGTCTTCGACTATGTGCTGATGGACTGTCCGCCCTCGCTCGGTATTCTGATGACCTCTTCGCTCGCAGCGGCCGATGGCATCATCGTCACCATGCAGTGCGAATACTACGCCATGGAAGGGTTGAGCGTGATCACCTCGCTGATTGACCAACTCCGCGCCAACGGCGTCAACCCCGGCTTGCAACTCGAAGGCATCCTGATGACCATGTTTGATGGACGCACACGCCTCTCCGCTGATGTCGTGGCGGAGGTGCGCACGCACTTCGGAGAGCGAGTCTACGATACGGTCATCCCGCGCAACGTGCGCGTCAGCGAGGCACCCAGCTTCGGTCAGCCGGTTGTCTTCTACGATCCCGCCAGCCGCGGCGCGGAAGCCTACCGCGCCTTCGCGGAAGAGTTTGCGCACCGCACGCCCGCAGGCAGGTCGGCGGTTCATGGACACCCGAATTGATGAGCGAAAACAGCTTATTCTCCGGCTATTTGAAGGAACTGCACGCTGTTGCCCGGCAGGGTGACGCGCGTGAAGAGAGTTT
>DAOTMQ010000089.1:2965-13223 GCA_035450385.1 Kiritimatiellia bacterium
ACTCTGGAACCCGAGGATTTCGCCGACCTCTTTGCGCAGACGATCACATACGGGCTTTTTGCCGCCCGTACCCGCTCTGGCGACGCCTTCAGCCGCCGCGCCGCCTTCGACAGTATCCCGCATACGATCGGCGTCTTGCGCGACCTGTTCCGGTTCATCTCACTAGGCGATCTGCCCGAGCAACTGGCTTGGTGCGTGGACGACATCGCCGAAGTGCTCGCCGTGGCTGACGCTCCCGGCATCCTTAACCGCTACTATCACGAGGGTAAGGGCAGCGACCCCATCGTCCACTTCTACGAGACCTTCCTTGCCCAGTACGATCCCAAAGAACGCGAGCAGCGCGGTGTCTACTACACCCCCGAGCCTGTTGTCGGCTACATCGTCCGGTCGCTCCATAACATTCTCAAGACCGAATTCGGCAAGCGCGACGGCCTCGCCTCAGAGGGCGTGACGCTGCTCGACCCAGCGGCCGGCACCATGACCTTCATCGCCCGTGCCGTTGCGCTGGCGGTCGCGGAGTTCGAGGCCAAATACGGCACAGGCGGCCGCGCCGATTTCATCCGCCACCACATCCTCAAGAACTTCTACGCCTTCGAGCTGATGATGGCTCCCTACGCCGTGGGCCATCTCAAGATGAGTTTCTTCCTCGAAGAACTCGGGCACCGCCTGCGCGACGACGAGCGCATGCCGTTCTACCTCACCAACACCCTCGACAACGAGGAACTGGAACAGAGCCGCCTGCCCGGCTTCTCCGCTTTGGCCGAGGAATCCCGCCTCGCTGGACAGGTCAAGCAGCAAACCCCAATCCTCGTCATCCTCGGCAATCCCCCCTACTCCGGCCACTCGACCAACACCGGCGAATGGATACGCGGGTTGATAGAGACATACAAGCAGGTTGACGGCAAGCCGCTCGGCGAGAAGAACCCCAAATGGCTCCAGGACGATTACGTCAAATTCCTGCGTTTTGCGCAGTGGAAGATCGAACAAGCAGGCTGCGGCATGGTCGGCATGATCACCAACCATGGCTATCTGGACAACCCTACCTTCCGCGGCATGCGCCGGAGTCTCATGCAGACTTTCGACGACATCTATGTGCTGGATCTCCACGGAAATGCGCTCAAGAAGGAGACCTGTCCCGACGGCTCGCCGGACAAAAACGTTTTCGACATCCGCCCGGGGGTGGCCATTGCCTTCTTCATCAAGCGCAGCGGCAAAACAAAGTCCAACGCCGTAGTCCGTCATGCGGAATTGTACGGCACGCGCGAATCGAAATACACATGGCTAGACAAGCATGATGCCAAGAAAACCCGCTGGCGCAAATTGACGCCGCGTACCGATAGCTACCTTTTCATTCCGCGAGACGAGTCGGCGCTTCGCGTATACGAACGCTTCCTGTCTATCCCCGACATCTTTCCGCTCAACAGTGTCGGCATCGTCACCGCCCGCGACAATTTGACAATCCAGTGGTCGGCACAAGATGTCTGGCACACAGTCAACCTGTTCGCTAAATCTGATCCCGAACTCGCGCGCCGCAGCTATCAATTGGGCAAGGACGCAAGAGACTGGAAGGTCACACTTGCGCAGCAAGACATTCTCGATTCTGGGCCTAGCCGCGATAAAGTCGTTCCAATCCTCTACCGTCCCTTCGATGTGCGCCACACATACTACACCGGATGCTCCCGCGGCTTCCTGTGCATGCCGCGCCAAGAGATCATGCAACACATGCTGACGGGCGACAATCTAGCATTGTGCGTGGGAAGGCAGGGACAGGTCGTCGGTGCAGGTGAATGGAACCTTTGCTTCTGTTCCAAAACGATTGAGGACTTCAACCTCTTCTATCGTGGGGGCAATGTCAATTTCCCCCTCTACCTGTATCCGGAGCCTGAGCAGCCGAAGAAAGACAAGGCCGGAGTCGGACGTTATGTGTCGATGATGCTGTTCGAGCCGAAGGAGCTATATGGCGCACGGCGACCGAATCTGAATGCGGCCATTGTTGACGCGCTCGCGGCAGCCTATGGCAAGGCACCGACGCCAGAGTCCATCTTCCATTACGTCTATGCGGTGCTCTACGCGCCCACCTACCGCACAAAGTACGCTGAGTTCCTGAAGATGGATTTCCCGCGCATCCCATTCACGTCCGATGCCAAGCTCTTCAAGAAACTGGCCGCGTTGGGCGAAAAGCTGGTTGCACTGCATCTGCTGAAATCGCCCGATCTCGATCCGCCGACATGCCGGTTCGAAGGGGACGGCAAAAACCGCGTTGAAAAAGATCGTAAAACCGGACTGCGATATGATGCCGACGAGGAGCGAGTGTACATTAACGCAACGCAGTATTTTTCGCCCGTTCCCGAAGCCATCTGGAACTATCAGATCGGCGGCTACCAGGTCTGCGAGAAGTGGCTCAAGGATCGAAGGGAGCGGCGCCTTGAACTCGACGACATCCGCGCCTACTGCCGCATCGTAACCGCGCTCGGGAAGACCATCCAATTACAGGACGAGATCGACGCGATCTACCCTGCGGCGGAAAAGCAGACGGTTGTCATGCCGCGTTAGAACTAACACGGGCGAAGCCCGTAACCCTCACCCCAGCCCTCTTCCGGAGGAAAAAAGTGAAACACCTTGGTTTTGGCTGCGCGTGTTTAGCCGTTAAGGCATTAATGGCATTCGACAGGGTTTTGACTTGCATCATTCATGCGAAATTGTTGATAATGTCGGCCACTTTCAATTAGCAAAAGGCGATTTAAATGAGCGGAAAAAAAAGCGTTGCACCTGAGACACCTAAACCGGCGGAAGTGCCGATCCCTGAGAACTTGCCAGAAGAGTTGTTGCCCCTCTATGACTGGTGGAAGGCGAACGGCAAACAGTTTTTGATCACGGTGGCCGTTGCGGTGGTACTGCTGAGCGGTGCGCTTGCGTTCAAGCGCGTGCGCGCGAGCAGGATCGCTGCCGCCAATCAGGAACTGCTTAGGGCCAATTCGTTGGATGAGCTGGAAGCGGCGGTTGCAAAATACGGATCGACCAAAGCCGGGAATGCGACACGGATGCGGCTGGCTAAAGCATATTACGATGCGTCGAAATATGAAGAGGCGCTTCAAACATACGACCTCTGCCTGCGCAAGGGCGCACCGACCGGCTTTAAGGAGATTGCGGAGTTGGGGCGCGCACACGCGCTGGAGGGCCTCAAACGTCTAGACGAAGCGCTGCAGGCTTTCCAGACGTTTGAGAAGAACTATACCGACCATTTTCTGCGTCCTCAGGCCGTGATGGGTATCGCCCGCGTCATGACCCTGCAAGGCAAGAAGGATGAGGCCAAGACACTCCTCGAAAATCTGAAGGCTGAAAAAACGGACGACGCTGTCTGGGAGATGGCCATCGCCAACCTCGAAGGCGTGGTCACCCGTTATGAGCCGCGTGCGGAACGCTCGTTGTTTGACGTCGCCGATGAGGCCGCCAAGGCCGTTGACGCGCTAGCCCCGGTCACCGTGCCCGTAACGACACCACCAGCCGCAGTTCCGGCGCTACCGGATGCGAAACCAGCACCCGCTCCGGCGGCACCGGCACCCGCACCCGCTGCAAAGCCAGCTCCGGCGGCGGATGCGAAGTAAAGCGCGTCAGCTATACCTCAAGCGCTGGAAGATGCCGTCGCAAATATGATCTTCGAGGCGTTTGATCCATTCTTCATGGCTCACGCCCGGCGGACAGAACCGCGCCCCCCACCCTTGCTTGGTCAATGCGTAGATCACGCATTGCGATTGGATGTCGCTGGCCCAGAGGGCGAGCGTCACGGGATCGTCATCCTGTAATCCCATGCGCAAGAGACGCAGGAAACATTGGCGCACCGGTTTAGCGAACTTCTCTTCGATGTCGTGCGTCAGATCCGACGGCACGCACTCTTCGAGCGCCATCAGTCTCGTCACCCAGATTTCGGGCGGCTCGCGCGCCGCGCAAATTTGCAGTGAACGCGCCACCCACGTCCGCACGGCTCGCTGCCATGAGGCCGCATCAGTAACGGTGTCGGGAATTGTCAGTAGCGTCTTGCCCATGTTTTCGAACAGGGCCGCGATCACCGCCTTGTAAAGCTCGGCCTTGGAATTAAAATAGTAATTCACGAGCGCAACGTTGACCCCGGCCTTCGCGCAAATCATGCGCGTCGTGGCGGCGCGGAATCCGTGCTCGGCGAAGATTTCGGTCGCAGCGTCCAATATCCTCTGGCGCGTGCTGACAGAATCATCCGCCGCGATAACTTTTGTTTGTGATCTCTTCACTGCAGATAGGGAAGGTCCGGCACCAGCTTGATGAGCTGGTTGCGACAGAAGGCGTAGATCTGATCGGCTGGTGTGCCCATCATACGCCGCACGCTGTCGGCCAGCGCCTTAGCGTCGGCGAACGACACCTGGCTGACGACCCGTTTCACGAGGCGGATGAGATTCGGCGACATGCTGAGCTCATCCATGCCCATGCCTACGAATAATACCGCCATCACCGGATCGGCCGCCGTTTCGCCGCACACCGAAATCCTCAGGCCGTTGGCATGTGCGGCTGTTATCGAGAGGTCGATCAATTGCAGCACAGCCGGATGCGTCGGCTGATAGAGGCGCGCGACCGTTTCATTCACGCGGTCGACAGCCAGCGTGTACTGGATCAGGTCGTTGGTGCCGATCGAGAAAAACTCGCACTCTTTAGCCAGCGCGTCTGCAATCAGTGCCGCAGACGGAATTTCGATCATCACGCCGCGCTGGATCGATTCGTCAAAGGGAATGCCCTCGGCCTTCAACTCGGTCATGCAGGCATGCAGTTCCATATTGGCGGCGTGCAACTCATCGATCGTCGTGATCATCGGGTACAGGATCTGCACGTTGCCATGCGCACTGGCGCGCAGAATGGCGCGCAGTTGACGACGGAAGACGTCGGGATTGCGCAGGAGGAAGCGGATCGAGCGGTTGCCCAAGAAAGGATTGGCCTCTCTGTACGTCATACCGCAACCTCTAATCATCTTGTCGCCGCCCAGATCCAGCACGCGCATGGCGACCGCCTGCCCTTCGGGCAAAGCGCGGGCCACCTCCGTATACGCATGTGTCTGCTCCTCTTCGCTCGGCTCGCGGTCTTCCCTCAACCACAAGTACTCGGTACGGTAGAGACCGATCCCCTCGGCGCCGGTCGCATGCAGATCGGTCAGCGGCGTGCTGCTGTCGACGTTCGCCAGAAACGGCACGGGGCGGACGTCCAGTGTGCGACCCGGCTGCATCGTGACCTGCGCCAGCGACTCCTCCAGCGTCCGTGAGCGGGCCATCATTTTCTCGAAGGCAGCACACTCCTCACGGTCCGGATTGACGACCACCTTGCCGTGTGTTCCGTCGAGCAGCAACAGGTCACCACTCTTGACGTGCGCCGAAAGCGAGCCCAGTCCGACCACGGCAGGAATGCCCAGCGCACGCGCCAGCAACGAGGCGTGCGACGTGGTACTGCCACGGTCGGTGGCAAATCCGAGGATCTGATGCTTGGGCAGCGAGATCGCCTCAGAGGGCGAAAGTTCATCCGCCACCACGATGCATGGATGCTCCACACGCAGCGCGGGCGCATCGCTGCCGACGCCCGACAAATTGCGCAGGATACGTTTTGCGATGTCGCCGACATCCTGTGCGCGCTCGCGCAGGTAGGAGTCGTCCATCGCGTCGAAAATTGACGAGTAGGAGTCGGAAACTTGCTTGACCGCCGCCTCGGCGTTGCGCAGGTCATTGACGATTTTTTCCTTGCAGGCACTCTGCAACGTCGGGTCATCGAGGATCATCAGATGGCCGTCGAAAATGGTGGCTTCATCGCCGTTGATGCGTTTTTTCAATTCTTGCGCCAGTGCATAGATCTGTGTCCGCGTCAACGCAAACGCATCTGTCAGCCGCGCCACTTCATGCTCAATCTGTTCTGGATCGATCCGATATTCCGGCACCTGATCGCTGGAAGCGGTACGATACAGGAAGGCCGGCCCCATGACGAATCCACGGGAAACGGCTAATCCGGTCAATACGCGCATCTCGTCGCGCGCGGTATCACAGGCTACGTATGTGTCACTGTTCATCAGGAATATCAAACTTACGGGCGATCAGCGCCTCCAACTCATCAAGCACATCGCGCGACTGCGGACCGGATGCTGTGACCTTAAGCTTGGCTCCGCACACTGCCTCCAACGTCATCAAGGCCATGATGCTCTTGCCGGACACGACGGTACCGTCCTTTTCGACTTCGACTTCGGCATTGAAGCGTGACGCCACTTTGGCGAAAAGTCCTGCCGGACGGACATGCATGCCGTATTTATTCAGCAGCACGAACTCCCGGGTTTCTTTGTTTGTAGTCGTCTTGGCCACTTTCCCGCTCTCCTCTATGTGGTGTGGTGCCGCTTAATCCGCGACTCCAACTCGCTCACCGCGACAAATCCTGATAATCGAAGCTTGTGTTCTTGCGCCGCCGTCTCCACCAGATTCACCAGATCACGGCCCAGAGCCACGGGGATCACCAATTGCGGCACCTCCACGCCGAGAAATTCACGGCGCAAATCATCCATCCCTGTGCGGTCCAACTCGGCGTCGGCCTCGCCCTGCCGTTTCAGCGTTACCACCAGGTCCACCTGTTTCTCCCCACGCACCGCCGCCACGCCGAAAATGGAAGGCACGTGGATAATCCCGATCCCGCGGATCTCCATGAAGTACTGGGTCACCGGCAAGGCCGATCCCAGCAGGATGTTACTGCTGTCGCGCCGGAGCAACGTCAGGTCGTCCGCGACCAGCGCATGCCCCCGCTTGATCAACCCCAGCGCGGTTTCGCTCTTGCCGAGCCCAGCCGCGCCCTCAATGAGGACGCCGACTCCCGCCACTTCCAACATCGTTCCGTGGACTTTACACCGCGGCGCGTGCAGTTCCTCCAGCACGAAGGAAACGGAATGGACGAAGTGGCGCGTCACCATGTTCGTACGCAGCACACAGACATTGTTACGCTCGGCCAGACGCTCCACCTCTGGGAAAATACGTTTGCCGCGCGTGAAGACCATGCACGGGATTTTTCTCACAAACAACTCTTCGAGGCGCTGCACGCGCTGCGCCTCGGGCATGGACGAGAGATATTCGAACTCCGCCATGCCCACCACTTGGATGCGCTTGTACGCGAAGTGCCGGTAAAAACCCGACAAGGCGAGGCCGGGGCGGTGCGCGACAGGCTCAACGATCACCCGCCGCAAACCGGCCCGTCCCGCCACCAGTTCCAGACCGAGCCTCTCACGGCCGACCTCAAGAAACTGGTCGACCGTGACGCGCGACGGACGGGCTTGGTTCTGTCTCTTTGCGGCCATTACTTCCTGCTCGCGACCCGTGTGTGCGCATGCTTACGCTTACGTATCGTCTTGCGCAGTTGTTTTTCAACGCGCGCCGCAGCCGTGTCAATCGCCGCGCGCGCGTTGTCGGCGAGTTCCTTGCTGCCGACCGCCGTCAGGTTTTTCTGTTGCGCAACGAACTGCGCCTCGTACATTTGGCGCTGCATGTCCACAACCACGCGCACGCTCTCAATTCTCGGAAACTGCTCTACCAACTTGGTCGCGCGGAGTTCCGCGTATCTCTTGATTCCGGGCGGTGCATCCTGTTGACGGATCGTCACTTCGATAGGCATAGGTGGCATAGATGGCATCCTCCTTGGTTGGCCCGCGCGAGGGCGGGCTTGTTAGTTTGGTTACATTCTGAAATTCTGCCCGAGATAAAGACGGCGCGCCGTCTCATCCTGCACTAAAAACTCACTCGATCCTTCGCGCAGGATCTGGCCGTCATAGACGAGATAAGCACGATCTACGATCGACAGCGTCTCGCGGACGTTGTGATCAGTCACAATGATCCCGAGTCCGCTGTCGCGCAGTCCCTTGACGATCTCCTGGATGTCATGTACTGCCAACGGGTCCACTCCGCTGAACGGTTCGTCCAGCATCAGGATCGCGGGGCTGCGCACCAGCGCGCGCGCGATCTCGAGCTTACGCCGCTCGCCGCCGCTCAGCGTGTAGGCGCGCTGCCGGGCGACTTTCGTCAGATTCAGGCTGGAGAGCAGCTCCTCGGCGCGCGCGCGGCGCTCGGCTCTCGTCAAATTCATGGTTTCGAGGATCGCCAGCACATTCTCCTCCACCGTCAACTTGCGGAAGGTGGACGGCTCCTGCGCCAGATAACCCAGCCCCAACCGTGCGCGACGGTAGACCGGCATGCGCGTGATGTCTTGCCCGCGGAACGTGACCGTGCCGTCATTCGGGCGTACCAGGCCCACCACCATGTAAAAGGTGGTCGTCTTGCCCGCGCCGTTGGGCCCCAGCAGACCGACGATCTCGCCACACGAGGCATGCAGCGACACGCCGTTCACGACGGTACGCGCCCCGTATTGCTTCACCAAGCTGTCTGCCTGGATATCCGGTGCTCGCTCGATGTCCTGTTCAACTGCGTCATTCATTCGTCAAATCACATTCCCTGCGGGATCAGTTTCTTGGTGTCGGCTTTGTTGAAGGTACCCGGCGGCAGCACCACACGTCCCGGCGACACCTCCATCCGCTCGTCGTCCAGCCAGAACGTGATACGGTTGCCGGTCACCTCGCCGCCCTCGTCGCCCTGCCGCATCAGGCGGGCGTTGCCGGTCATGACGATCTGGCCATCCTTCCTGGTGTAGACCGCCTTGTCGCAGCTCGCCGATCGGTTGAGGTTGGTGATGCTCACCCTGCCGACCGCCATGATCTGCTGCACGTCGTTGGTCCCCTCCATGAACACCAGCAGGCGATCCGAGCGCATCACGAACTGCGCGTCGTCCACCACCACATTCTCGTCAAAAAGGATCACCCCCTCTTTGTTGTCAAACTCAATGCGTTCAGCCGTGATCACCGCCTCGCGCTCGGGCGCCGTCTGCGCTTCAGCCTTCGCCGCCTTCGCGCCAGTTGTTTTGGCCGCGTCGGCCTTCTTGGCCGCGCCGCCGCTGTCTGCCGCCGCTTGGGCAAACACGCCCGCAACCGCCAGTAAACCCGCCGCCGCAACACTCATCCCCGTAAACCGTTTCAGCTTCATCAGAATCTCCCGAAATTGCTCCGGATGCGATGTGTCCGTATCTCGCATTCGGCCAAGATCTTAATATACTCGCCCGCCATTGAAAAGTACATACCGCGCCCTTTGAGTCGGTCACTGTCCTTTTCAACCGTCACCCGACCGTCGCAGTACCCGTGCCGGGCCTCACGGTCAAACAGGCATCCCTCCGCCGTGAGCACGCCGTCCGGCTTCCCCTCGGCCGTCAAAAGCTCTACCGTCACACCTTCAGCAAAAACCATGCCGTCCGTGAAGACCTGCGCCTTCTCCGCGCGCAACCGCGCCCGGATGCGTCCGTCCGCATGGTAGTCCAGCGGTAGCGCAAGGTTTTCGACCGGTGTCGTCATAGCCGCCTTGACCGTCGACCAGCGTTCGGCCAGCGGGTGCCACACGGCATCGTCGTGCCGGTTGAACCAGCGCGCGACATCTGGATCTTCGACCGCCGCCGTCGACTGGACGACGCATGCCGCAAAGACCGCCAGCGCCACGCGCAACACACTGCGCTTCTGTTCAGCGCACCAAACCATGAATCGCTCCCAGCGTTTGCCACAATCGTTTCAAATCCTTGAAGGGGATGGCGTTCGATTTATCCGAGAGGGCCTCGGCTGGATTGACATGCGTCTCCATGAACACACCGTCAACCCCCGTCGCCACCGCCGCACGCGCCAAGGCCGGCGCCCAGCGCCCATCGCCCCCGCTCATCTTGCCCGCGCCGCCCGGCCGCTGCACACTGTGCGTGGCATCAAACACCACCGGCACACCCAATTCGCGCATAATCAGCAAACTGCGCATGTCCGCCACCAAATTATGATAGCCAAAGCTCGCCCCGCGCTCGGTCAGGATGATCTTGTTGTTTCCGGCCGAGCGGATTTTCTCAATCACGTTGATCATGTCTTCTGGCGCAAGGAACTGCCCCTTCTTAACGTTGACCGCCTTACCGGTCTCTGCCGCCGCCACCACCAGATCGGTCTGACGACACAGAAACGCCGGAATTTGCAGAATATCCACCACCTCGGCGGCAACCGCCGCCTGTTCCGGCTCGTGGATATCGGTCAGGACCGGCACCCCGAAGCGGTCGCGTATCTCTTGCAGCACCGCCAACCCATCGACCAGCCCCGGTCCGCGATAGGAATCCACCGAGGTACGGTTCGCCTTATCGAACGAAGCTTTGAAAA
>DAOTMQ010000090.1:0-12923 GCA_035450385.1 Kiritimatiellia bacterium
AGCGTGGTTCGCGGCACGGCGTGTATGTGCCGTCTGGTTTCGGTGCGAACCCGCAGCGTACGGAGTGTGTGCCGGTCGTCGACTTTCTGCAAAAGCCCTCCGAGACAGAGGCGCGTGCATGCGGGGCGGTGGATCCACTCGGCCATGTGGCAGTGGACACCGGGCTCATCAGTCTGACGCCCGAAGTCTGCGTGCGGCTGGTCGCGCTGAGCGTCGGGCGACAGAGCGGTGCGAAACGGACGGCACCCACGCTGTTGGATGCGATCACCGGCGGCGACTGTCCGCCGCTGGACCTTTACGAAGAGCTGACCATGGCGGCCGCGCCGCACTTTGACGAGGCGCGTTATCTGGATCGGTTTGTGACGGCGCGCGGACACGATGCGGCGCACCGGCGGCGACTGCGTGCTTTTTACCGCGCGTTGCGCGGGGTGCCGTTTCAGGTCAACATCGTGCCGTACTGCGATTTCTTCCATATCGGTAGCAGTCGTGAGTTACTAGCAGGATTTTCGGGGTTGTCGCGCACGGCACAGACTTACGGATTCGCCAACGGTAGCGGCGCGTGCGTGACCAGTAGCGGCGAGACTGGCCGAGCATTTGTGTTCAACGCGCGGATCGCGTGCCCGTTCACGACGGGCAAGGCACTGGTGGAGTCGGTACACGCCGTGGCATGCGCGGGACTGGAACTGGAAGGCGAGAACATCCTGACTGGTCTGCCCCCAGAAGCGAGTGTGGCGATACGGTTACCGCCGGGTACGGGGCTGGTGGTGCTGCCAATCGGCGCACGCCACTGGGCGGCAGTGGCGTACGGACTTGACGACGATTTCAAAACACCGTTCGGCGGCGCGGCACCCTGTCGCTTTCTCAACGTGCCGATCGAACAGGTACTGATGCGCGTGGGCATGAAACCCGCGCGCGTGTGGTGCGACGACGAACACGACGGTCTCTGGCGTGCGCGGCTGTGGCGCGTGGGAGCATTGGACGATGTGCTGACCGAAGCTGTGGCGTTGGCGCAGCTCGCCGCAGATAGGGAGGAAGCCGTCGAGCCGTCAAACCGGATCGTCGGTCGCGGGAAACGTTACAGCTTGGCCGAGCTGCTACCCCGCGTGAACCACGCGCGTCTGTTGGCCATGCGCGCTGAGATCCGGCGTCAGGTGAATCTGATGAACGTGGCTACGCGTGTGCTGGAGAACGATGCGCTACCGTCGGCTAAAGTGTGTGACGAGATCCACACCGCTGAAGAGGCGATGTGCGCATTGCGGCAGCTTGCCGACCTATTGGACGGCGCGGCACGGGGCGAACCACTGTTGCGCGCGCGTATCTTGCGACTGATGACGATGATCAGCGAGGCGTTTGCCGGACAAATCACCGCACCCGTCCTGCCCTCTTACCTGTCCGAGGTGGCGGCGTCGGTGGCGGTGCGTTTCGAGCCCTGTCGGCAGCCGCGGCCAGCGGCAATCCTGCACGATCAGGTGGTATGGGTCACCACACCGGTGCGCATCGATTTCGCGGGAGGCTGGTCTGATACGCCGCCGATCTGCACTGAACGCGGCGGCACGGTACTCAATGCGGCGGTCACGCTCAACGGACTCTATCCGATCCAAGTCATGGCCAAACTCAATACGGTGGGATGTATCCGCCTGTCGAGCATTGATCTGGGCGAACGCAAGGAAATCCGCACCACGGGCGAGTTGCTCGACCACCACGATCCGCACGACTGGGCGGCGTTAGCCAAGGCCGCATTGATTCTGGCGGGCATCGGTCCGTCACAGCGCGAGGAGCCTCTGGCCAAATGGCTCAAGACACTGGGCGGCGGTCTGGACCTCACGATCTTTTCAGCGCTGCCAAAAGGCTCGGGCATGGGCACGAGTTCGGTCTTGGGCGCGGCGGTAATTGCCTGCCTCGACCGTGTGTTGGGCGTGCCATTCAACACCGACCGCCTGATCCGTATGACGTCGATTCTCGAACAGCGGATGTGTACGGGCGGTGGTTGGCAGGATCAAGTCGGCGGTATCGTGCCGGGCGTGAAATTGATCCGCACGCAGCCGGGGCCGGATCAGACGGTCTCGCTGCGCTGGACGGTTTTCGACATGTCGGAAGGCAGCGAGTTGAAGCAGCGTTGTCTGCTCTACTTCACCGGACAGAAGCGCATGGCGCGCAACATCCTGCAGAATGTGGTCTCCGGCTATCTCGCGCGCGACCCCGTGATCCTACAAACCGTGGAGGCACTCAAGGTGTCGGCGCTGGCAACCAAAGAAGCGCTCGATGCGCGGAATATCGACGGTTTCGCGGCTGGCGTGGCGCACTACTGGGAATTGAAAAAACGCATTGATCCGGGATCAACCAACACATCAATCGAAGCGCTTCTCGCCTCGGTTTCGCGTGAGACGCTGGCGACGCTCCTGCCCGGAGCAGGCGGCGGAGGCTTTATCTTCATGATCGCCAAGAACGCAGCGGCGGCGGAACGCATCCGTGCGCGTTTTGAAGCCCATCCGCCGAACGAGCACGCACGCTTCTTCGATTTTGATGTCGACCGGCAAGGGCTGAAGGTCACGGTGCTCTGATGAAAGCATTGATCCAGCGTGTTTCCGAGGCGTCCGTCGAAGTGGATGGACAGCGTGTGGCAGAAATCGACCAAGGACTGTTGGTGCTGCTCGGCATCACACACAGCGACGGCATGGACGACGTGGCGTGGCTGGGACGCAAGATTCCCGCGCTGCGGATCTTCGAGGACGAAGCGGGATTGATGAATCGCTCCGTTCAGGACATCGGCGGTTCGGTTCTCGTGGTCTCGCAGTTCACGCTGTATGCGGATACACACAAAGGCAACCGCCCCAGTTTCGTGGCGGCGGCGCGTCCGGAGCATGCCGAGCCGCTCTACGAAGCACTCGTGCGCCACCTGCGCGACGCACTCGGCGCGTCACGCGTCGGCACCGGCGTCTTCGGCGCAGAGATGAAAGTGCGCCTGCTCAACGACGGGCCGGTCACGGTTGAGTTAATAACGAACAGTGAATAACGAATAACTAGGAGCCCGCCAAAATGACCGAGAAAGAAATCAAAACGGATTGCCCCTGCACATGGCCGGGGTGCCCGCGACACGGAGACTGCAAAGCCTGCAAGGCTTACCACCATGCACGGGGCGAAAAAACGACCTGTATACCGAGACAACGGGTGAGTGTGTGATGATTGAGGGAACCCCCGTTCAGTTTCTACCCACATCTCCGGGATTGTTGGACGAGGCGATGCAACATGCCGTCCAAATCGATTACGACGGTGTGCCGACTTGGGTGCTGGGCGCGGAGTACCTGTTAGCTATCGCGGTCTCTACCGGGCGCGCAAAAGACCGTATGCGCGTGCCCCTGTTTTTGGAAAGTGGGAAAATCGACCTTGCCTGTCTAACAGATATTCTGGAGCGTCATGCTTTGTTCGAAAGGTGGGAAACATGGGCACAACAGTAAACACGGAGAACACCTTTGTCGGCGGAAAGGAAATGCACCGTCGCCGATTGGCTGACTTGCCTTATCCCGAAAAGGTGCGGATTGTGATTGAATTGCAAAAGATCGCCGCCCCCATCCTGAAAGCGCGAGGTGTAACGGTCAGCCCATGGCGTCTGAATGAGCAAGATTGTTTACTAAAATAAACAACCATTCCGCTTTCGTTTGTTTCGTGGTTGAGGTTGTTTTTAACCGCGAATTGTGCGAATTGTGCGAAAAGTAGTTGGAAATATTTCAGAATATGAGAAGATGGAGAACAAGCGACAAAGCGAGGAGGATAACAGAGGGTTCTGGCATGGATAAAGGAAAGACCGTTGCCGAATTTTTTGCCGGGATCGGTCTCATGCGTATGGGACTGGAACTGGCGGGATGGCGCGTGGTATGGGCGAATGACATCGACGCTGATAAAATGAGAATGTACCGTGGGCATTACTCGGACGACGCGGCACACTTCCATCTGGGCGATGTTCATGCTGTATAAGGATCATTCATGGCCGCTTCATCCCAGAAAATGAATCACAGAGACCGTCAGATTCTGTGCGGCCTATTTCTCTCCAAATTCGACAAGAAGGGCTTGCAGTACCTTGGCTTTAACAGTTTTACCGAGGCATTCAACACGCTCGGCTATAGCCTCAATGCCAAACCGGCATCCATAAAAAATTACCGAGATGAACTTGATCCGTTCTTCCCCAATGCGCGAATGGGCTGGCACAAGCGCTCTATCAGAGAGCACTGTCAGCGTATCCTTGACGAATACAAGACAGTTGATCTTGTTGATCTTGGCGAGATCATCAAGGGGTTTCTCTTGCCAGCCCGCGAGACGGACTCTATGCCGGAGGTGAAACGGGTGTTGAGTCTGCATGACCCTGAGCCGTCTGCATCATTTGCAAAGCGTCTGATCACAGGCAAGGCTGCCGAAAGCTATTTTATGACGCACTATAAGGATATGGCGGAGTTTGCAACTGCACAACTTACAGACACAACTGAATGGGGGTGTGGCTTCGATTTCAAGATGACGCCTCATGGTAACGATCCACATCCGTTTTATGCTGTCGAGATCAAGGGGCTGCGGGGGCGCTCGGGGCAGATACAGATGACTGATTTGGAATTCGAGATGGCAGAGGCACTCCGTGAGCGATACTTTCTTGTCTTGGTATGCAATTTCATCGAGGCGCCTTTCCATAACGTGATTAATAACCCGACGAAATCAGCAATTCAGTTCAAACAAGTGAAACGAAAGGAGATAAAGCTCTCATGGACGGCCAACATCAACGTATGATTGAAGGAAATCTATACGTATTCTCCATGCCTTCGAACTTGGACAAGGCTTCTCTGGCAGCGGGAATCGACGAAGGTTTGGAGACGGCGAAATGTGGTAAAATTCTTGGCTCAGGCATGTTGCTCGGTGGCGATCCCACTATCTGTCTCGAAGTTGGGGCCTTCGACCGGGACAAGGCAGATGCCGTGATATCGCGCGTCTGCCAAAAGATGAAGTGCCACGACTATGAGATGGCTTGGGATTGATTTGTGCGATCAAGGACATAGGGCAGCGATGTGCTTTGTTGTTAGTACTGGAAAAACAACAGAGTACGGAGCGGTTTTCCGCCAGATGAGGCAAGGTAAATGTGTGGCATCTGAGGGGAGTAGACATGAATAACAAACTGATACGCGTATGCGTTGTAGGGATTCTGCTGGGTATGTGCGGCGGGGTGGAGGCGGCGGATTATTTCAAGATACGCGGCGGCATTCCTAACAGCCAGTACTTTTTCAAGAATGACAAGGTCGGCAACCAGTATCTCTTTTTCATCGGCAATGAGGTTTTGTCGGGCGCGGGCCTTAAGGATCAGAGCCTGCGTTACTCGACACAGATGACGCAAGCCTTCAAACGTCACTACCCTAACGCCAACCCAATCGAGACGCGCCACATGCAGCCCGGTGGAAGCTGGTTCGGCCTTTACCGCTGTAGCCGCGGGCAAGCGGTCTTCGGTGAGGTGATCTGCAGCGGCCATCTGGCGATTCTCGATTTCGCAGCGGGTGACCGAGAGACGAAGCCCGCGCAGGCCGCGCTCGCGCTCGAAGGTCTGTTGCGCCAGATCACGCTCTACCGCGCCACCCACAGCCGGATCCTCGTCTACACCCTGACCCCCGAACTGCTCGCCGATTATCGTGCCGACCGTGTTCCGGAGTATATCCGCATCTGTGAGCAGCTCGCCGACCACTACGATGTACCCAGCCTGAATCTCGCACGTTATGCCGCCGACAAGATCAAGGCCGGTCAAATCAGTTTCGAGGCTTTCTCCACCGATGGCATCCGTCCTACCGACGCCGGCGCGCGGCTCTATGCCGAGGCTGTCACGGCGTTCGTTGACGCATTGATCGCGGCCAAGACGGTTCCCGAAAAACCGACGCCCGTCAAGTTGCCCGCGCCGCTCTTTGCGGAAAGCGATGACAACGGACGCATCGTGGCCTATGAACATCCGGCGGTACAACGCGAAGGTTCTTGGCGGCCGGGGCAGACCAGTCCAGTGCCGCCGTTCCGCCACGTGCTGGTTTCGGAGCGCGTCGGCGACACCTTGACGCTCGCCTTCAAAGGCTCGGAGATCGGCCTGATCGACGTGGCCGCGCCAGACGGAGCGGCGCTGGCCTATGCCGTGGACGGCGCTCCGTTTCAGACACTCGCGTCGCCTCGGGACGCGACGGCACCCGCCATGCGCCCAATCGCGCTGGCCAGCGGTCTCGACCGTAATGCCGAGCACACGCTGACACTCAAGACCGCTTCGCCCGGCATTGCGCGCATCGGCGGCTTCTTGCTCAACGGCACGGTCAAGGATGCCTTCGTCGGTTTGAACACGCTGCAGCGCATCGACGCCATCTACGCTGCGATGGATCCGATCACCTACACACCGCCGCCGAAGCGTTTCGAGCATCTGCCCAAAACTCTCGCCACCCTGCGCGGCGGCGGCACATTGCGCATGGTGTTGCTTGGCGACAGCATCATGGGCAACACTTCCGCCTCCTCTTTCGAACTGCTGCTGATGCGCGATTATCCCAGCGCGAAGATCATCAAGATCGCGTCACTGCGCAGTTCCACCGGCTGCACCTACTACCGCGAAGAGAACCGCGTGCAGGAGTATGTGCTACGTCATGAGCCCGACCTCGTGTTGATCGGCGGCATCTCCAATCGCGGCGACGCCGAGGCCATACGCGACGTGGTACGGCAGATTCGCGCTGCACGCCCCAACACCGAGTTCCTGCTGTTGACGCCGGTCTTCGGCGCTATGCGCGACGAACACATCAAGAGCTTCACGCGCGAGATCGATACATCGACCAACAATTTCCGGCACAACCTGATGAAGGTGGCCGCCGAAGAGCGCTGCGCGTTTTTCGATATGACCGGCCCTTGGTGGAGCTACATCCAGGAGAGCGGCAAATGCTATGGCTGGTTCATGGGCGACGCCGTCCACGCCAACGAGCGCGGCTGTCAGATCATCGGCCGTTTGCTGCGCGAATGGTTCAAGAGCGAATGAGCGCCGTGCTCACTCGTTGAGCTTGTCCTGATAGGCGCAGCGACGCACCTTCTGAATGGAGGTCCGCTCTAGCGGCTCGCGCTGCACGATGATCTTACGCGGGTGCTTGTAATCCGCAAGGCTCGCGCACTGCTTGCGGACGCGCTCACGGACAAGGACCTCGACCTCCTGCAGCGGCGGCTCCGTGCCGTTGTGGGCAGCGGCGAGAGCCTCCCAATCGGGCGAGATGATGGTACCCACACGTTCACCGGGCACTTGGCCAACGGTATAACCAAGCACAATGACATCCGCAATCAACGGGTCGCGCGCGATAACGTTTTCGACCTCTTCGGGGTAGATGTTTTTCCCCTCGCGATTGACGATAAGCGCTTTTTTGCGGCCACGGATGGTGAGAAAACCATCTGCGTCTAGCGAGGCAAGATCGCCGGTACGCAACCATTCGCCGTCAAAGGCCTCGCGCGTGGCGGCGATGTTTTTGAGGTACCCCTTCATGACGATCGGCCCGCGGACCTGCAGCTCGCCGACGCCCATCTCGTCGGCATCCGCCAGCCGGATTTCGATGTTCGGCAACTTTTTGCCGATAGTGCCGATGCGGGCCTGACGGATGTTGGTGATGGAGACGACCGGCGAACACTCGGTCAGGCCATAGCCTTCGACAATCGGTACGCCCAGCCTGCTGAATCCCTCCAGCACGTGAAGCGGGCACGGTGCGCCGCCGACAATCAGGAAACGCAGCCGCCCTCCGAGGCTTCTGAGCACCTTCTTGCCGACTAGCCGACCGAGGCCGACCTTGACCAGACATCGGGCGACGACGCTGCGCTTGATCTTGTCATCAATCTTGTCGAACAACTTTTCCGCCAGCAGTGGAACGGCGATGAAAACCGAGGGGCGCAGCGTCTTGATGTCGTCGCCGATGGTGCGCAGGCTTTCGACGAAGTACATGCCGCAGCCTTTTACCAGCGGCACCACGAAATTGGCCGTGAATGAGAAGGCGTGGAAGAGCGGCAACACAACCAAGAAATCATCCTTGGACGTGACGATGTCGCTGATGGCCTCGAGACTGCCGAGCGCATCGCTGCAGAAGTTGAGGTGGGTGAGCATCGCGCCCTTGGGCTTGCCGGTCGTGCCCGAGGTATAGATGATCGAGGCGACATCCTGTGGCGCGGGGATGTGGGAGGCATACCAGGCCGGGGGTTGCCCGCGTACGCTCTCACGCAAGGTCTCGTAGTCGTAACAGGGACGGCCGGCGATGGGGGCCAGCGGCTCGCTGCCGCCATCGGTAACGACGATCGCACGGACAGTGGGAAGATCGGGCAGAATGTTCTCCAAGAGCGCCAAGTGGCGCGTATCGGTAAAGACCGCGACGGCTTCGGAATCGTTCAGGACGTAGGCCACTTCGCTGGCGCGCAGTTTGGGATCGAGCGGCACGACCGCCACGCCGGTGGCGGCATTTGCGAGATAGATTTCAATCCACTCCGGCCTGTTGTCCAGAATGATCGCAACCGGCTCACTGCCCGGTTTGAGATCGAAACGGCTGAAGGCTTCGGCCATTTGACCGACGCCTTCAACCAATTCGGCGTACGAACGGCGTTGCCAAGCATTATCACGACGATAACGGAGCGCGACCGCGCGCGGGTCGCGTGCTGCCGCATCATCGAGTAAGGATCGAAGTGTCATAAATACTTATCCATCTGCCCGTTTGTACCGCGTGTCGCGCGTCATTTCCCCAGCGTCTCTTTGATCACGGGCGACACGGCCCGCGCCCAGATACCATAGCCTTTCTCTTTGGGGTGAAGCAAGTCCGGCATCATCTCCCGAGAAAGCGTACCGTCCGACTCCAGCATCTGCGGGCCGAGATCCATGTAGGTAACGCGCGTACCGTCGGCATACGCCTTGATGAGGTCGTTGACCTGACTGTTGCGTATGCGCGCTGCGTCGGACGGTCCGGCACCACGCGGGAAGATGCCAAGCAGCAACACCTTGGTGGACGGTGATTTACGGGCAATCAACTCAAGAATCGCCTTGATGCCATCAGCGGTATCCTGCGGTGTTTCCTGCACAGCCGGGCGGTGGCCGGTGTTGTTGGTGCCGATCATCAGGATCAGCAGTTTGGGTTGGTAACCGTCCAACTCGCCATTCTCAAGCCGCCACAACACATGCTCTGTGCGGTCGCCGCCGTAGCCCAAATTCAACGCCTTGTACGCGCCGAAGTGTTCGTCCCAAACCTTTCGGCCGGCCCCCTCCCAGCCGTGAGTGATGGAGTCGCCTAAGAAAACGACATCCCAGCCGCCCTGTTTGGCGAGTGCCACCTTCTGTTCAAAACGCTGCTTCCACCACGCCTGATCCATGCGGTGGTCGGGCGTGACCGAAGTCTTGACGCTCTTCTGGATGAACGGCAGGATCGCCTCGGCCCAGATCGCATAGCCTTTGGCGTTCGGGTGCAACAGGTCGGGCATGACCTCTTTGGAGAGCGTGCCGTCTGGCTGAAGAAACTTGTCGTTGATGTTCATCCAGAAGACGCGTTTGTTATCGGCGAACTCCTGAATCTCGGCGTTGATCGCTTCGTTTCGCTGGCGGTGAGCGTCCTGCGGCGTGGCACCACGCGGGAAGATGGCGTGCAACAGCACCTTGGAGTGCGGCGCCTTCTGCGCCAGCCGGTCAAGGATCGCCTTGATGCCGGCGACGGTGTCGGCGGTGCTCTCCTTGTCCGCCGGACGGTGGCCGGTGTTATTGGTGCCGATCATGACCACGAAGAGCTTGGGTTGGTTGTTCTCAAGCTGGCCGTTGTCGAGACGCCACAACACATGCTCCGTGCGGTCGGCACTGATGCCGAGGTTCAGCGCCTTGAACGGCGCGAATGCCTTGGCCCATTCGGCCTTGCCGTGGCTCTGCCAGAAATCAGTGATCGAGTCGCCAATAAAGACGACATCCCAGCCGCCTTTACGCGCTTGGGCGGCGTCGCGTTCGACGCGCTTGACCCAACCGGCGTCACGCGGCGTCGGGGTGGTTGAAAGCTGTTGTGCAAACAGGGCGCAAGCCGAAAGCGCCGCCGTCAGGAACGGGATCATCATTCGTTTCATGTCATTTCTCCTTGTGTTCAATTCATGCGGCCAGCCGCAAGAACCAGCCGCCTCAAAAAAGGGGGTTAGTCCCAGACGGTGCGGGCCTGCGCCAGCAGTGCGCCGTCTGAGTCGCGCCGGATGCGATGGAGCAGCGCGTCGCCGTCCGCCGCGTCGTGTGCGGCTTCGGTAATCACCGTGTCGCCTCGGTGCGCGGCCACACGGAATGCGATATCCATCTCGCGCACGCGACGCTGTTCGCGCCATGCATCCGGCAGGCACTCCAGCGCCCATTCCACATAATGCGCGTTGTTGACGTGGTCATTGAAGTCATGGTCACTGTGGCGCACCGTCACGACAGCCGACCACTCAGGCTCCGTGATATCCGGCAGTTTCGCGGGAGGTTCGGGAATGGGCGCCCGCGGCGTACCCTCCGGCGCGAGCGCCGCGAAGGCCTGCGGCAGACGCGCGATCCGCTGGGCGGCCAGATCCACATAGAGCCATTCACTGACGCCCAACAACACTGTTTCGCCCGCGCTGTCCGTCATGCAGAAGTCACGCACCGCCGTCAACCGACCGCGCACGCCGGACGGCCAAGTACGCAGGTGCACCGTTTCGCGCCATGCGGCATAGCGGCGGATCACAAGGTGCAGCCGCGCGAGCATCCACGTAAAACCAGCGTCCTGCAATTCGTGGATACCGAGCCCCAATGCGTGCGCGTGGTTACCGGCCGCTTCCTGCAAGTAATTGCAGAGAGCCGGCAGCGTGACCTGATTGTTCACGCCGGACTCATACGCGCGTACGCAGAAGTTCTCATCGTACGCATGTAGCGGGACTGGACCATCCATGCGCGGATTCCGTTATTTGTCCTTCTTCTTATCGTACAACTGGTCGCCCGCGACACCGCCCGCGACACCACCGACCGCACCGCCGATTACTGCGCCGGTGGCACGGTTGCCGCTGCCGGCCGCAGCCGCGCCGATTAACGCACCGCCGGTCGCGCCAGCCGCCGCGCCAACCGCCGCGCCCTCGTGACCCTCTAGCGTTCCACAACCTGTGACCAGGCTTGCCGCGCATGCGGCCAGAGGTGCCAAGAACAACTGTTTCACACTCATACTTTCCCTCCCGTGTCAGTGAGTTCCATAGACAAACACCGTCAGGATACCATACCTGACAAGAGAATGAATAGTGAATAAGAACAACTACAGAACGACGCGGGAGTAAGAAGGAACGCCCAACGCCGAAGTGGGAAACGCTCAAAACTCCCAACTCCTAAATCCTGCCTGTTAACTCCGTAGCGAGTCCGCGCAGCGCGCGCGCTGAGGCCTGTACCTGATCGGGGCGGCTGAACAGCGCCGACACGACGCAGATGCCCGCCAGTCCGCACCCCTTCAGTGCCAATGCGTTACCGGTATGAATGCCGCCGATGGCAACAACCGGAATGCGTACAGCCGCACAGATCGCCGCCAGTTCATCCAACGGGACATCGGCTGCGTCCGACTTGGTCGTTGTCGGGAAGACGGCGCCCACGCCCAGATAGTCCGCGCCATCCGCCTCTGCCGCGCGCGCCTGCGCCACATTTTGCGCTGAAACGCCGAGAATCTTGTTCGCGTCGAGCCGTGCGCGGATTGCACGCACATCGCCGTCTGTCTGGCCCACATGCAGGCCCGCCGCATCCGAAGCGATAGCGGTCTCCAACGAGTCGTTGATGATCAGCGGCACGCCGAATGCGTCGGTCACCGCTTTGATACGCCGTGCAAGCGCCGTGTACGCCGCGTCGTCCAGTTCCTTCTCGCGAAGTTGGATGATCGTCGCGCCGCCGCGTATCGCCTCGCTGACTTGATCTTCAAGGGTGGCGCTTGCTGCAGGCGCGGCGGAGAGCCACGCGCGGTCGGTCACGGCGTACAGTAGCAGGTGTTCACGCAAGTCGTTCAAGTCGCAGTCCTCCCGCCAATGCGGCCGCATCGAGCTGTGAAAGCGCGTCCATCAGCCAGACGCGGAAACTGCCGGTCCCGGCATGCTCGCGTTCCGTGCGTGCGGCGGCCTGTTCGCCCGCCATGCCCATCATGCCGAGCGCCGCCGCAACGGCATCGGGAAGCTGTTCCGGCGCGACCGCGCAAAAAGCCCCGATTATGGCACTCAACATGCAACCGCTACCGGTGATGAGCGGCAGCATCGGGTGTCCGTTATGAACTGCGACGGTGTACATCGCGTCGCCGTCCGTCACCACATCCGTGGCTCCGGTCACAGCCACGACCGCACCGGTCTGTTGCGCCAAAGCTTTCACGGCCGCAATTGCGTCATGCAGTCCCGCGCCACGCAGATCCTCCTCCGCCGCATCCACCCCGCGCGTCGCCGTGCTCACGCCGGTCAACGCCTTAATCTCGGACAAGTTGCCGCGCACCACGCTCACCTTGGCTTCGCGTAGCAAAGTCCAGGCGGCATCCGTGCGCAGGCGGGACGCGCCGGCACCGACCGGATCAAGCACGACGGAGCGTCCGAGTGCGGACGCGCGCTGCCCGGCGGCCACCATCGATGTCAGCGTGCGCCGATTGAGCGTGCCGATGTTGAGCACAACGGCCTGTGCCAGGCTGGCGATCTCCTCTACTTCTTCGCTGTCATCCGCCATCACCGGCGCAGCACCCACGGCCAGCAGCGCATTGGCGCAATCGTTGACCGTCACATAATTGGTGATGCAATGTACAAGCGGCCGCTGTTCACGCACAGCGCGTGACAATTCCGCGATTCTCTTCGTCTCGTCTGGTGAAAACATTGTTCGTTCCCCTCTCAATCAGTTGGTGCTGACGCGCCGGAACTCGACCTTGCGCAGGATGCGAATCTGGAGG
>DAOTMQ010000091.1:0-12852 GCA_035450385.1 Kiritimatiellia bacterium
TTTGGCCGCGGTCAGGATCAGGCACGCCGGTGATGGCGCACTCCAGCACCGCCGGATGCTCCAGCAGGGCGCTTTCCACTTCGAACGGACCGATACGGTAACCGGAGCTCTTGATCACATCGTCGGCACGCCCGACAAACCAATAGTAACCATCCGCATCGCGCCAGGCCATGTCGCCGGTGTAATACACATCGTCATGCCAAACCGTGCGCGTCAACTCGGCATCGCGATAGTAACCGTCAAACATACCCAACGGACGCATGATGTCGGTGCGCACCACCAACTGTCCTTCTTCGCCGCACTCGCACGAGCGCCCATCCGCATCCAACAGATCCAGATCATAGCCGGGCGACGCCATTCCCATTGAACCAGGCTTCGGCCTCATCCAAGGGAAGGTAGCGGCCACCACCGTCAATTCGGTCTGCCCGTAGGCTTCGTGTAGTTTAAGTCCTGTCCCCTCCAGGAACTTCTGGTAGACCTCGGGGTTGAGCGGTTCGCCGGCGACCACGCAGTGACGCAGCTTGGAAAAGTCGTAATTGGCGAGGTCTTCTTTGATGAAATAACGGTACATCGTGGGCGGGGCACAGAAGGTCGTGACCCCGTACTTGACGATCACGTCCAGCACAGCGCGCGCGTGGAAGCGCTCCATGTCATAGGCCATCACCGCGCACCCGACCATCCACTGGCCGTAGATCTTGCCCCACGCCGCTTTGGCCCAGCCGGTTTCCGCAACGGTCAAATGCAGACCGCCTTCGACGCACCTCTGCCAGTATTTCGCAGTGACCAGATGGCCGAACGGATAGAAGAAATTGTGACGCACCATCTTGGGCATGCCGGTGGTACCGGAGGTAAAGTAAAGCAGCATGATATCGCCGGCGCCGGTCTGACGCGCGCAGTCTGCCTCATCCAACGTGTCGGAGGCCGCCGCCATGCAGGCATCGAAATCCACCCACTCCCCGCAATCACCGCGCGGTTGCACCAAAGCCCGCAGTCCGATCTCGATCTCTGTAGTAGCCTGATCCACCGCCTCGCGCAGCGAAGGCTCGTCCACCGCGACAATCGCCTTCACGCCGGCGGCCTTGACCCGATACACCACGTCCTTCCTCATGAGTTGCGTCGTGGCGGGGATCGCGATCGCGCCCAGCCGACAGAGCCCCAGCAGCGCGAACCAGTACTCATAGCGCCGCCGCAGGATCAGCATCACGGCGTCGCCCTTACCGATGCCCAACGCCTTGAAGGCATTGGCGGCGCGTTTACTTTCGCGCGCGATGTCGGCCATCGTGAAGACGCGTTCGTCACCCTGATCGTTGCACCAGACCAACGCGCGGCGATCCGGATCCGCAGCCGCGATCTCGTCAACCACATCGAACGCGAAATTGAAACACTCAGGCACGTCCACCTTGAACGTGCTGCAAAACTCCTCTTGAGACGCGAAGGTGTCTTTGTCGAGCCACCGGCACTTCATCATGCGCTCCTTTGTCATTGGACGGTGATTATCGCCAGAAAAGTGACGGGCTCACTGCCGTCGGCACGCATGCCGTGCGGTACCGTCGCATTGAAATAGATGCTGTCGCCCGGCTCCAGCAGCAGCGTGTTCTCCCCGATGGTCAACCGCAACCGCCCCGACAGCACATAGTTGAACTCTTGGCCGGGATGCGTATTGAGATGGGTCTCTTTAAGGGACGGCTCTACCGTCACGATGAAGGGTTCCATCACTTTACCGGCAAAGCGCGCGCCCAGCGCCTCGTAGTGATAGACATGGCGACGCGCGATGATCGGTCCCGTCCCCTTGCGCGTCAGATGGAAAGTCTTGGCGTGCGCGTCGCTTCCGGTCAGCAGCACTGTTACATCTACCTGATAAAAAGCCGCCAGCACCGACAGATAGCTCACCGACACATCGGCCTCGCCAGCTTCATAGCGCAGGTACGTATCGACGGACACGCCGGTTTCGGAGGCGACCGCCTCCGGTGTCAGATCAGACGCGTCGCGCAACCCCTTGATCCGCTCCGCAATCAACTGCCGCTGGTTGTTGGCCATCGCTTCCTCTTTCATTCCGACCTCCACCGCTCACGATCACAGCTTTAGATTTTCTTCCATCCACGCCTCCGCCTCGCGCAGCAGCAGGCGATTCTTCTCAACCAGCGCAGGTTTGCCCTTGAAACTGGCGTCCAGCGCCGTTTGCAGACTCTCGTTTTTCAATCCGGTCACGCCCAGCTTCGCCAGAGCCGCCAACATCATCGTGTTGGCCGCTTTGGGCACGCCCATCTTGATCGACAGATCGATGGCCGGCATCGAGATCACCCGCACGCCTTCGGGCGCGGCGACCGTCAAGGGCACCGTAGCGTCCACGATCACCGTGCCGCCGGGCTTGACATCCCTGACGAACCTCTCATACGAGGGCTGGTTCATGCAGACCAGCACGTCCGGCCGGTCCACGGAGGGCGAGCCGATCGGGTGGCCGGAAATGACCACCGAGCACGCTGCAGAGCCGCCGCGCTGCTCCGGCCCGTAGGTGGGGAACCACGTGGTAAACCTCTTTTCAAGGCGCGCGGCTTCGGCCACGCAGATGCCGAGACTTAGGATCCCTTGACCACCGGAACCGGTGAACTTCAGGCGCAGTTCCTGTAGACCATCGTCCACCTCGGCCATCGGTGCCTGATGCTGTTCCATGTCGCGGAAGAAATCGTCCACCGCAGACGCTTCAGACAACGGCGGCCGTGCGCACGCGGTCGCGCTCTCATCACGCAGGCAACCGAGCGGGAACTCCTTCTCCATCTGCTCGATACAGAAGAGCGCCGCCTTGACCGAACTCATCCCCATGTTGGTCGGGCAGGGCGAGATCACCTCTACGAAAGCATACCCCTTGCCGTCACGCTGAATCTCCAACGCCTTGCGGATCGCACGTTTCGCCTGCATGATCCGACGGGTGTCCGCCACCGAAACCCGTTCGATATAGACCGGTGCCTTAAGTTGATTCAAGACTTCGCAGATGTGCAACGGATAGCCGGCGGTCAGCGGGTCGCGCCCGAACGGCGAGGTAGCAGTCTTCATGCCCTCCAGCGTGGTCGGCGCCATCTGTCCGCCGGTCATACCGTAGATCGCATTGTTCACGAAAAAGACCGCCATGTGCTCACCGCGGCTCGCGGCCTGGAAGGTGTTGTTGAAACCGATCGCGCCCAGATCGCCGTCGCCCTGATAAGAGACGACCACCGCATCGCGCCGCACGCGGTTGATCGCCGTGCCCATCGCAGGTGCACGCCCGTGCGCGGCCCCCACATTACCGCAGTCCCAATAGTAATAACCGAATACCGCGCACCCGATGGGGTTCACGATGACCATGCGGTCTTGGATGCCCAGATCCACCATTGCTTCCGTGATCAGCTTGTGGATGATGCCGTGACCACAGCCCGCGCAATAGTGCGTCGCGCGCGTCTGCTTGCCGCTGCGACAGAAGACCTCGTACATGCCCTCTGTTTTCTTCTCTGTCATGAAATCACCTGTTTCTTCATCGCTGCGAGAGCCGCTTCGACCACATCAGCCACGGTCATCACCATGCCGCCCATCCGGTTGCAGAGCCCCACCTCCTGATGCCGCCCGCCAACCGTGGCGAGCGCGAGGATCACATCATTATAAAACTGCCCGGCACTCAGTTCGACCACCAGCGCCCGACGACCGAGCAACGCCGCGCTCAACGCTTCGTCCGGAAACGGGCTGAGCGTCAGAGGACGGAACACGCCAGCCTTCACGCCCTCGGCCCGCAGCATTTCGGCGGCCGTGCGCGCGATGCGGCTGCAAATCCCGTAGGCCACCAGCACGATCTCGGCATCGTCGCACAGATACGCCTCGTGGCGCGCGTCAGCCTTCAGCGCGGCGTACTTGGCTTGCAAACGCAGGTTGTGCGCCTCCTGTGCCGGTGCGTCCAGATAGATCGACGTGATCAGATTCTTGCGTGTCTCGGGAGTACCGTGCACTGCCCACCCCGACGTATCGGGCCGCAGCATCTCGCGTTCCGGCAGCACCAGCGTCTCCATCATCTGACCGAGCAGTCCGTCGGCCAGCACGATCGCCGGCGTCATGTGCCGGAAGGAAAGCTCAAAGGCGCGCATCGTCAGATCGCACATCTCCTGCACACTGGCAGGAGCCAGCACCACGCACCGGTAGTTCCCGTGGCCGCCGCCCTTGACTGCCTGATTGTAGTCGCCCTGCTCGGGATACACGTTGCCGAGCCCCGGTCCGGCGCGCATGATGTTGACGATCACGCCCGGCAGGTTGGCGCCTGCCATGTACGAGATGCCCTCCTGCATCAGGCTCATGCCCGGCCCCGAGGTCGCCGTCATCGAGAGCCGACCCGCCGCTGCCGCGCCGTAAACCATATAGATCGACGCCGTCTCACACTCGGCCTGCAAAAACTCACGCCCAAGCAAAGGAAACCAACGCGCCGCCGCGTGCGCGATCTCACTAGCCGGTGTAATGGGATACCCGAAATACGCATCGCAACCGGCGTAAAGTGCGCCGATCACGACCGCTTCATTGCCTTTAACAAATTTTGTCATCGTTCCGTGTTCTTTCTCCCCGGACACTCTTCGTGTCCACGCTATCCGCGTTACGGCTTCTGGATCGTGATCGCATACGGCTCAGGGCAGTTGTAAAAACAGATCGCGCACCCCGTACAGCCCGTGCCCGCATACTCCGCCGGCTTGACGCCCCGGCTATTCATCCGGTCGGCCAGCCGCAGGCACTTTTGGGGACAGGCGTCCACGCAACGCCCGCAGCTCTTGCATTCATCGGCCGTAATCAAGGGACGCGGCAGCGTCGGTCCGGCTTTTTCTTTCTCAGTGTCAGACATTCCGTCTCCTCACCTCGCAACAGGTCTAAAAAAAGGGCGACAGTTTGACATTTTTAAGTCCTGTGCGCAAGCTCTCCGTTGGTTTTGAAAAAGTCTCCCGCAAAATCAGTCAAACCATCTCTTCTCTTTGTCCAGTCCACCGACATTCTTGCGAGGTGTCCGTTCATAATGTGATTCCCTCGAGTGCAAGCACATCATCCGGATCACCCCCGATGTCTGTATCGAAAATCAGCTTCTCGCCCGCTGCCGCAGTGCAGCAACCGGAGGCACATGCAAAAATAATTCGCAAGAACCCAAACATCTTACCCATTACGCTACCACTCCACGCCTTGCTGAGCGGGGCACCCTTGTTCGTAGGCATGCTTCTCGCAGGTCACGACACAGACGGTGTCGGCTAGTTCGAGCAGTTCCGGCGGGGCACCGCGTCCGGTCAGCACCGCGACCGTTCCGGGCGCGGCCTGCGCGAGCGCCGCGACAACCGCCTGCGCATCCAGCAACCCGAGCGAAACCGCGCCGCATACCTCATCAAGCACCACCATGCCGCAAGCAGGATCGCGCAACCGTTCGGCAACTTGCGCCAGCCCTGCGCGCGCAGCCTGCGCGTGCGCCTCGAATGCCTCCCCCGTGCATTCCCGCACGAAGCCTTTGCCGCAGACGAGATGCTCCACGCCGGGCAACAGACTCAGCGCTCGCGCCTCTCCGGTGTCTGTGCGCTGCTTGATGAACTGCACCACGCAGACGCGCAGGCCGTGGCCCACGGCGCGCAACACCATGCCCAGCGCCGAGGTGGTTTTACCCTTGCCGTCGCCGGTCAACAAGATCACGCGGTTTGTGTGGTGTGGGCTCATCGTTTTTCTGAGCACTTGGAACAACGCCCCGATTATGATAAAGATAATGGGGTTTTCGGCAGGGACAGGAATAGCCCCGGCCGGCACCCATTCACTGTAACATGACAATATCGTATCGATTTAGCGTCTGCCCGTCACGAACGGATTTATGGAGGACCGCGCACCGCGATGCAGAGTAACCATACACTGCTCTTCGACGCCCGCGCGGCGACCCGCGACTTTCCAGGTATCAACCGTTACATCCGCGAACTGCTGGCCGCTTTGTTGCCGGAGTTGCAGCCGGATGAACGGCTGCATGTGATCCTGCCCAAAGAGACGGAAATCCCGTGCCTGGATCATCCGAACGTGACGATCCACCGTGTCGACGCGGACCCTACCACCTTCCGCAGCCACTGGCAAACGTTTCGGCTGGTGCGTGCGGTCCGGCCGCAGGTCATTCATGCCCCCTACCTCTTGACCCCGTTGCGTGTGCCCGGCAAACTGGTGCTGACGGTGCATGACGTCATTCCGCTCTCGCACCCGCAATACAGCTCTCTGGCGACCCGCCTGTTCTGGCGTCTGGCAGGGCGGCGCGCACTGCGCCATTGCCGCAAACTGATCGGTGTTTCCGAAGACGCACTGAAAACCTGCGCCCGCTTCTTCGGCACCCGTGCCGTACGGCGCAGCGTGGTGATCCGCCACGGGGTCTCCCCCGCTTTCCAGCCGCAGCCCAAAGAGGCCGTTGAGACAGTCCGGCAAGCCTATGGCCTGCCCGAACGCTTTCTGTTGTATGTCGGTTCCGACCGGCCCTACAAGAACGTGACCACTCTGCTGCATGCCCTGGCGCTGATGGACCCGACCGCCTCAATGCCGTTGGCGCTGGCCGGCTTCGACAGCGACAATAGCCCGCTGCGGCGGGAGGCCGAGGAACTGGGGTTGGGGCAGCGTGTGCTGTGGTTAGGGTGGGTCCCCGAAGCTGACCTGCCGGCACTCTACAGTGCGGCGCACGCGCTGCTCTTCCCGAGCTTAGTCGAGGGATTCGGCTTCCCGGTATTGGAAGCCATGGCCTGCGGCACGCCGGTCGTCTGCTCCGCCCTCGGGGTACACAAAGAGATCACGGACGGAGCCGCGAAGCTGGTACACCCGATTGACCGCCAGGAGTGGCGTCGCGCGATTCACGCCGCCATCATTTCGCTCGACTGGCACGATGCCTACCGGGATAAAGGATTGGCGCGCGCCGCCCGCTTTTCGTGGACTGAAACCGCGCGCGCAACGCTGGAAATTTACCGTCAGCTTTATCCAAAGCCATTCGCGCACTCGACAAAACCGGCCTCCGCCGAGTAAACTACGCACTTTTATCGGAGCGAAACCATTATGACAAAAGCGTGCGATCTCAAGAAAGGCAGTCTCGTCGGCATTCGCGGGCTGCCTCATGTGCTTGAAAACCTGAGCATCACAACCCCCAGTGCCCGCGGTGCGGCATCGATCTACCATTTCCGCTTCCGCAACCTGATCACCAAAGCCAAGCAGGACGTCTCCTGCAAGGGCGAAGAGCCGTTCGACGACATCGATTTCGAACGTCGCCCGGTGCAGTATCTGTATCGGGAGGGCGACCTCTATACCTTTATGGACACTGAGGACTTCTCGCAGTTCACCCTTCCGGCATCGGCCATCGAAGAGCAACTCGATTACTTGGTCGAAGACATGGAGGGCATTGCCGCGCTGATTTCCGACGGCAAGATCCTTACGATCGAAGTGCCGCACAAGGTGGTGCTGACCATCGAATCCTGCGACCCGGTGATGAAGGGCGCCTCGGTGACGGCGCGCACCAAGCCCGCCAAATGCCAAACCGGCCTGGTGGTTCAGGTGCCTGAGTATCTGGAAGCCGGAGAAGCGATCATCGTGGACACCACGACCGGCACCTACCTCTCGCGCGCCACAACCGCAAAGCTTTAACCCCAACTCCCAACTCCTAAATCCTAACTCCTAAATCCTAACTCCTATGAACAGCGACCAAGTCAAAACCGGATTCCAACGCGCCCCCCACCGCAGCCTCTTCATGGCCACCGGCGTCAAACGGGACGATTTCAAAAAACCGTTCATCGGTGTCTGCAACTCCTACACGGACGTCATTCCGGGCCACTGCCACCTCAACAAGGTCGCGGAGCAGGTCAAGCAGTGCATCCGTGAAGCGGGCGGAGTACCTTTCGAATTCAACACGATCGGCATCTGCGATGGCATCGCGATGGGACATAGCGGCATGAAATACTCGCTGCCCAGCCGTGAACTGATCGCGGACTGCGTGGAGTCCATGGTCAAGGCGCACTGTTTTGACGCCATGATCTGCATCCCCAACTGCGACAAGATCACCCCCGGCATGATCCTCGGTGCGATCCGCGCCAACATCCCTACGATCTTCGCCAGCGGCGGGCCGATGCGCGCCGGGAAGTTTGACGGACGGGCGATGGACCTGATCTCGGTCTTTGAAGGCGTGGCCCGGTACAAGAGTGGTGCCATCAGCGAAGAACAACTGACGCAGATCGAAGAGGCGAGCTGCCCCGGTTGCGGCTCCTGCTCCGGCATGTTCACCGCCAACTCAATGAACTGCCTCTGCGAGGCGATCGGTCTGGCGCTGCCCGGCAACGGCTCGATCCTGGCCGACGACCCAGCCCGCAAAGACCTCTGGCGGCGCGCGGCACAGCGCGTCGTCGAGATGGCACGGAACGAATCCCCGCGCCCGCGCGATCTCATCACACGCGCCTCGATCGACAACGCCTTCGCGCTGGACATGGCCATGGGCGGCAGTTCCAACACCGTACTGCACACCCTCGCCATCGCGCATGAAGCGGGCATCGACTACGATCTCGACCGCATCAACGCCATTTCGCAACGCTGCCCGAACGTCTGCAAGGTCGCGCCCTCCTGTGCCTACCACATGGAGGATGTCGACGCCGCAGGCGGCATCCCGGCGATCCTCAAGCGCATCGCCGACATTCCGGGCCTGCTCGATACCACCTGCCTGACCGTCAGCGGCCAGACTATCGGCGAGATCATCGCCGCCGCCGAGGTCAAGGACGCACAGGTCATCCGCACGCTGGACAACGCCTACTCAAAAGACGGCGGGCTGACCATCTTGCGCGGCAATCTGGCCGAGCAAGGGGCGGTGGTCAAAAAGGCCGGCGTCTCTGCTGCCATGCTGACCTTCGAGGGAACGGTCATCTGCTTCGACTCTGAGGAAGAGGCGTGCGAAGGCATCCTCGCCGGCAAGGTCAAGCCCGGCCATGTGGTGGTCATCCGCTACGAAGGTCCGCGCGGCGGCCCCGGCATGCAAGAGATGCTGGGCCCGACCTCCTACATCATGGGTGCGGGGCTCGGCGAATCCGTGGCGTTGATCACCGACGGACGCTTCTCCGGCGGCACGCGCGGTGCCTGCATCGGCCACGTCTCGCCCGAAGCGGCCGAAGGCGGTCTGATCGGGCTGCTGCGTAACGGCGACCGCATCCGCATCGACATTCCCGGACGCCGCTTGGAAGCGCTGCTTGACGACTCCGAGATTGAAAGCCGCCGTGCCGCCGCGCCGACTTGGCAGCCGCGCGACATGGGCGGATGGCTACGCCGCTACGCCCTGATGGTGGGCAACGCCAGTTCCGGTGCTTCGCTTTGCTGAAGGTTAGGCGGTCATAGTACGGCGCCGAAAAGAGGGCGGACGTCTGACACGCATGGGCAGTCCGAGACGTCCTGCCCTACTATGCCGTTCCCAATCCATTCATCAGGCTTGAGAATGCCGGAAAAAGATATTTCGCTGCATTCAGCATAGCCACCCTCCTCACAGTAATCTGGTGCCAACCGCCCGTATAGCGATGTCGCACCTCCACGGACACACTGATACTCTACCACGCACCATATCGTCCCGCAACACGGGAATAGGGAGCAAAGCAAGAACTTGAAGTAAGAAGTAATAAGAATGCGCGCGGAGTCAGATCTCACCCGCACGCATTTTTTTGATCATGTTGCTGTAATCGTCCCACTCGCGGTACGTGCTGCAACGGTATTTCTTGCCAAGCTCTTCTAAGCGGTCGATGAGTGCGACACGTTCGGGGATCTGCCGTTTTTCCGCTTGGGCATGCGCCAGCAGATCCTTGTAGCGGTAAACCATCGCGCAGAGCATCGCGGCGGAAAGCTTCTCCACCTGCGCGTGAGTGCGCACATCCCTGGTCGTCGCCGCGATCGCGCGATTCTGCAAGTCGTAACATTCGAGCATCGCCTCAGGCGTGAGCCATTTGGCGGTGTCGCAGCCGTAAGGCCCGATCCCTTTGCGTATTTTCAGCAACTTGTCCCAATAGGCCTTCATCAACGGCGCGCCCGCGCCGCAGGCACCGGCGATCCATTCATCAATCAACTGCTCCGAATCCAAATCGGGGTTCCAGGCGGTCCGTCCCCACAGCCAGCAACGCAGATCCACCCAGTCGGCAAGAGTGCCCCACGGCAACTGAGCAACCAATCCTGCAACGCCGTGGTCGCGATACACCCGCATATTCGGGCCGATCGTATCCGCCGCAGGCGCAGGTAAAATGAAGTTGGAAAATCGCGCGTTGTAGTCCCAAATATACAGTGGATTATGCGCGAGTTTTTTCCATCCAAGCAGAGCATTCATGTAAGGCTCGTTCTGCGCGATGGGTGTCGCGAAATCCCGCAATTTCGCGAAACACACGGTTACGTTCGGCTCAAGCGTCATCGTTTTCGGCGGTCTTTCGGTCGTCCAATAAGCCAGCATCACAATACGCACATCGGGACACTCTTCCGCCACCAATCTGGCGATACGGTTCACGGCGATCATCAGTAGCGCACTGTCTGACTGCTCCGTGGCGCGCACCTTTTTGCAGGCCTCGCACTGACAATACCGATCAGAATCATTGCCGGAGATCGAGAGCGTTTTCGTATCGGGATGTGACTTCAAAAACATCAACACCTCCTTCTCAAGCTGTGCCAGCATTTCTGGATTGGAGGTGCAGAGTTGCTCCGGGACCCGCTTGGCCTCTTTGTCCCGCCACGCATACCATTCAGGGTGATCCTTGAAAAAAACACTCGCCTTGACCCACCGCCGCGTCAGCGTTTCCCCGACATCCACCTCAACTTTGCCGCCCCAGTTGTCGGGCATTTTAGGCTGGCCCCAGTAGGTCCCGTTCAGCCGGTTTTTAACGGCCCAACGGTAATCCGCGCAACTGCTCTCGCCGTATGCCTGACGCCAAGCGAACGGCGGCGCATAGACCTTAGCGAAACTCCGATCCACCGCGAGCGCCTTGAGTTGCGGCACGGTTTCATTCGCCGGTGCCCAGAAGCGGCAACCGAACCGTTCCAGAAGCTCGTAAACCGCATACAACGTTCCGCGCGGCTGGTCGCCGGTCAGTTCAAGCGTCGTGTCGTCCCGGAAACGGATGCACACTTCATCGGTCTTAACCGCCTTGTAGTCAGTGCCGAGCATCACGACATGCAACCCCGGTACCGGAGTTGCGGAAACCTGCATTTTCACGCCGGTCATTTGATAAACGTAGTTGGTGAGTTCATTCGCGGCGGTGAGCGTGGTCGGGGCGGGATGCTCGCCCACCACCGCAACCGCCCGCACCTGACCATCTCCGACGAGATCAAGGGCTCCTACTGAAAACACCGCGCAGACCATCGGCACCAACACATACACAAACCTGCGCATGCCCTTCCTTCCCCCTCAATTCACTGCACGCCTGTCACTGCACGGTAGTTACCGATTGCTTCGGTGGTGCGCAGGGCACGGTTGTAAAGCCTGAGGCCCTGCACGGACGGCGCAAGGAATGCCTGAAATGCCCCCGTCACATCGCTCATCTCCGGCGGCAGACGGCCCCAGCCATACGGACGAACCGTTCCGCCGTCACAGAAAACACCATCGGCAATGACGGCGATCACCGCAGCCGAGAAGTCGCAGACAAAGACGACGTGATGGCGTTTCCCCGCCTCGATCACACCGGAATCGGTGTGCCAAAGCGCTGTCCGCGAGCCGTCTCCGAGTTCAATCGCCAACGTGGGGCGTCCGCCCAATTCCGAGGTCGCAACACGTACCCCGCAGCCGTCTTCCGTCATGGTCGAAAACAAGGTCTGCCCCGGTCCCGCGTCGGCCAGGTTCAGCCACAATTCGACCGTCACCCCGCCGTACGCCAGATCGCCGAAGCCGCGCGGCACGGTCGGACGCGACGCGGCATCGCCGTCATCCTTCTTTTCCAGCAGCATCCCGTTGGTACAGACCTCCTTGACCTGAGCCTGATTCCACAATCCATCCAGCATGGCGCGGTCAAGCGGATGGGCGCGCGCCACCGTCTTCTGCGCCTCCGTTAGCCAGAAGCAACCTTCGTGTTCGATCAGGTCAGGATAGCTCATGCGAATCGCCGCATTGGGGTCGAACAGAACCAGCTCCGGCTCGGACCAGTGGATAAAGCCGTCGGCATTCAGCACACCGCCTGAAAGAAACGCTGGATTGCGCCCCGCCCAAGACTTTCCGCCGTGATGGTGGTACCAGAAGAGGTACTTGCCCTCTGACGTAACGAACACCTTAGGACAGGCGCGCGGCGTTTTGAACGTCCGTTTCCCGGGCGCGAATGTCATGGGTTCGGGCAACGACCAAGTGAGTCCATTGTCCCGGCTGTAGCTCTGCGCGGGCACGCCGTTCGCGGTGCGGAAGACACAGAGGAGGTCATTACCGGTGAGCGGCACCAGATTGTGCTCTTCCTGAACACTGCCCAGCGCCGGGTTCCGGATGCCTTTGTCACCCTCCGGCAACAGACGGAACTCGAGCTTGTCGGGATCGCGTTCCGTCAGGATATTGGAGGCCTCCACCACCCATCCCTCTCCGTCCCGCATGAAAAATTTGCCGAGTTTGGTGAAGGCAAAATAGGCCTTGCCGTCTTTGATCTCCGGCTTGTCGATCCCCCAGAAGTGGCAGACCTCGCCACGCCACGGATTCCCCTTGTCAACCTCCGTCACGCGAATCGGGATACGGAAGCGTTGGGCCGACCAGGTCGCGCCCTCGTCATCGGAATAGCGGAAGGCGTACCAGCCATGCGTGTCAGACCTAACGCGTCGGTCAGAGCCGGGGAGCGTCACGATGTTGTCGCCATTGTAAACGTAAAACACATAGATGCGCCCGTACGGAGT
>DAOTMQ010000092.1:0-12821 GCA_035450385.1 Kiritimatiellia bacterium
TCCGACCAGTGCGAGCGGGCCAGATAGCATCCCGGGCGCTTCTTGGGGTTGAGTTTGACGAACGCGCCGCTCTCGACCATGCTCTCGCAAATCGCGTTGTATTCCTTCTTGGTACCGTCACACCAGTGGACATTCTTCGCCTGGGTCAATTTGGCAAAATCATTCACCCACTTGATCAGCTCTTCGTGCCGGGTGGGATACTTGGCGGCGGATGCCTTGGCGGCTTTCGTCTTTACAGTCGTCTTACACGCGCGTTTTGCGGTTCTTTTACAGGACATTTCGAGGTCTCCATGCTTGGTCTTTTTGCCACTCTAGCGGCCCGCCCAAGCTCCGGGCATGAGCAGCGGTAAAGTTGGCGCAACATGGTACAAATCATTCCGCCCACCGACAAGTGAAAAAAGAGATGGTGAAAAAAGAGATGGTCGGGATGCTCTTCTCGTTGTCTTGAAAGTCCCGCAGGTGCTGTTCGCCAAACTCGCGCTGATTCTTGGGCCGCCGCGCGTGCCTTGACGCGCACGGTCGTGAGCCGCTCGCTGAAGCCGCCGCCTTTCTCAAAGGCGGCTCCCTGCGCGGCGATCTGCCGATTGAGCATGTTCATGGCGCGGCCGATGATGATCAGCATGGCGTTGGCCACCACGATATCGTCGTCGCTGTCGAGCCACCGGGCGTATCTCTTGCGCTGCTCCAGCGCGTGCTTGGCGGACTCGTGAACCATGTCGTCGTGGAACGGGGCCGGATCGAGCGTGATCGCGTTGATGGCCTTGGCCTC
This sequence comes from Kiritimatiellia bacterium, assembly GCA_035450385.1. Classification (GTDB taxonomy): domain Bacteria; phylum Verrucomicrobiota; class Kiritimatiellia; order RFP12; family UBA1067; genus DUPH01. The sequence goes on from DAOTMQ010000092.1 coordinate 770, forward strand.
GGGCGAATGGACCGACCACGGAATCTGCCCGTGATCCATAATCCAGATCTCGTAGTCCCCGCGCAGTTCGCTCAGGCTCGCTCGTGCGACGTCGGTGAGTTTCATCTCCGTGTCCTTGGACGTCGCGGAACGTTCCGAGCCCTCGATGATGTTCTGTCGCCCGCTGCGCGCGGCCTGCGTCATCTGGTCGTACTGGCGGCCTTTGGGGTCGTAGAACTTCTGCCCCGCCTCGCGGATGTCATGCGTGATGAAGCGACGGCAGAAGCGGAGCGTCTCAAGCTGGATGATCGTGGCAAGCGTGAAAGAGTGCAACTTGCGGAAACCGCCGCTTTTGTCGAAGAGTTCAGACGTGGTGTTCTCCTGGCCTGGGGTTAGGTTAAGGGACCGGATTGACCAGATTGACCTCATTGACAGTAAAAATAACAAGCCCCGTCAATGAGGTCAATGAGGTCAATCAGGTCATCTCACAACCCGCCCGAAGGTGTTGACCAACTGCTAACCGCGCGCAACGCGGTAGTGCGCGGCGATCTCGTCGGCAGTCAGTGCGCGCGCGTAAACCGCCACTTCGCCGCAACGCCCCTCGAACCCGGCGTCGTTGTTTTCCGCCGTGCCGCCGACCCATATCGTTTCGGCGCGCACAGGCAATGCCGTAACTGCCGTGAGTTCAGGCGTCGTGCGCCCGTCCAGATAGACACTCACCCGCTCGCCGTCGCGGACCAGTGCCACATGGTGCCAGCTCTCTGCGGCCACCCAGTTACGCAACGGCACCTCTGTCTGTCCAGCGACCGCCCCGGCAAGGTCTTTACCGGTGTGGAAGATCAACCGCCCCGGCGACCTTGCGGTACCGCTGATCGCCAACCGGTCGCCAGCCGCGCCGCACGCGAACAGGTATCCGGTCACCGGCCGCGCGTCGTTCGGCATGCAGTTGTAAAACCAAAGCTCCACCGTGTAGGCGCGCCCCAGATCCGGCAACGGCGCCGTGAACGGCACGCCGACAAAGTGCGGCACGCGGTTCTCTTTGCCCAGTCCAGGGAAGGCCGGTGCCTGTGCGCCCAGCATGGCGTAGGCCGTCGGATGACCGAACGTACCGAGGTGCGCCCCGTCCACCGCGTTCACGGCACTGGGCCCGTTCCATTCGTCCATGCGCCAGAAGATCGCCGGGCGGGAGGCCAGCACGGCGGCGGCATACGGCACCGTCGGCGCCGGCCGCTGCGGACGGCGCTTTCCGTCGTACAGCCCATCCAGCAGACGCTGAACCGTCGCGATGATGGCGGGCTCGGCACCCGCCTCCAGACAACTCGAACGCGCCAGCCATGTGGTGTATCCCCCCATCGCCATCTGCTCGGGCGGCGGCAGATAACCGTCATACCCGTTGGCCAGCATCACCGTGAAGGTATGCTCGAACGGGCTCTGCGCCGCGATGCGCAGTCCGGTGATCGCAAACACTTCGCAAGGAACCCCCACCATCGCCAGCGACCCGATGCGCAACGCTTGCAATTTCAGCTTCCGGGTCGGCGGCATGTCGGCCAAAATCAATTGTTCGCGCGCGTACACGCTGCTCTGTGAATCCGCCTTCTCCCGCCCGGCCTCGACATCAGCCAACACGCGCTTCGCCCACTCCGTCTTGGGAGGGCGTACCTTCAATTCCAACTCGCACTCGCGCATGTCAAGCGGCAGCCACGTCTGCCACTCGATCCGCCGATACGCACGGACCGCCGCGTTCGCCACCGTTTCAGCGATGGACTGCTTGTCAAACGGCACCCGCTTCTCCAGCGTGTAGTCAACGAGATAAGCGTCACCGCTCACGCCGTTCGCGAGCACACCGACAAACGGCTGGCCTTCGCCGCCCGCTTCGAGCAACTCGCCCACCCGCTGCGCAAAGATGCCGAAGTAGTCCGCCGAAAGCGCTGCGGACCCGACATAGTGAATGGAGAAACTCCCGAACAGGGCCAGCGGCGAGCCATCCAATCTGCGCACGGCCAGCACATTGACATCCGGATTCATCGGCCCGGACGGCTCTTCCCAATCCGGATTGCGATGGCCGGGATGCATGGTCGCGCGTGTGGTGAGTTCTCCGAACGGATCACGCTTGATGCGGTCGGGACGGGCGATCCAGCGACGCGACTGCACCACCTCCGGCAGCTTCTCCACCGCCCACCCTACCTGAGCCGGTTCGCGCCGCTCCATGGCTTTGCTGATGCCTTCCGCGATCTTCCCCGGCAGCCAGGCGCGGTAACGCAAATCAGGATCGGTGCCCAAGATGCCGACCGACGCCGGCGCGGAGTGCGTGTGGGTGGCGGAGATGAAAATCCGTTCCGTCGGGATGCCGGTCATGCCGCTGGCCAACCGCTTGGCTTCATCCATTAACTCGCGGTCCAGCACACAGCTATCGACAACCGCCATCGCGATCTGCCCGCGACCGTCATCCAGCACCAAGCAGCGGGCGTGCAGTGGATCCAGTGCTTTTTCCGCATAGACCGGCTTAAAGTTTCCATTCACCACGATCGGGAAATGCTCGGGCGTGATGTCCTGCGCAAAGGCTCCCGCGCGGAAAACACCCGGCCGCTGCGGAATGATCGACCCACCCCATGTGAAACGCGGTGCCATCATCATCCCTGCAAGAGCCGTCCCCGAGACAGCCAGCATATCTCTTCGATTTACCATCTCTCCCCTCCTCTTCCTGAACGTGGCGGCCGACCACAACGGCACCGCCCCGGAATGTTCCGTTTGTTGACGGCGTTAACGTATCAAACCCCTCACCCTTTTCCAAGAACGCAAAAGAGGTGGGCGGTGATCGGTTAGTGACAGGGGATGCGAAGATCATGCGTTTCCGGGTTCCATTGCGCCACCATCGGTATCGCTATCGGTATCGGGATCGGTATCGCCGCCATCATTACACTTGTCGCTGCGAGCCACTGCGTGGGCGCAACAGTCGATTTCGAACCCGATAGCGATACCGATACCGATTTGGAGAACGTGAACGTTGGCCATACCCCGTGCACGCACTCGTTCACGTACCCGTACACGATAACTCTTCCCCCTCTGTCACTAACCGATTACAGGTGGGCGGCGTGACCGCCGCCGGTCAAGCAGACGCTTGCCCCTCCCGATGCTCTGTGGCGAAGCGGCCACTCAACGCACAATCTCGTAGAGATACGAGGCGCAGGCGGGATCGGCGGCGACATCGGCCACGAAGATGAGCTGGCCGTCGGCGTATGACGACGGGACCACTTGGCGGCGGCGACCGCCGGGCGTCAACGTCCACACCTGCCACGCTCCCGCTGCGAGGCGGATCTTAACGGTGGCACGTCCGGCACGCATAAGATGGGGTTGTGAACCCCACGCCAGCAGGATGCGCCGCCCTTCATCGGCATAGGTGGTCCCTGTGTTTTGCACGTCGGTCAGATGAGTCAGCAGCAACCGGCGCGAGGAGGCGATCGGCTCGTTGTCGAGGGTGCTCGCCCAGATCGTCGCGGCACTCCCGTCAAGATCGGCGACGAACGGCCCCGCCTTTACGGTGCCGCTCTCGGCGAAGCCGCCCACCGTGCGCGGTGTGTCGAGTGTGAACGAACCGGCGGCCGAATCGATCACGACGCCATCCGGCCCCGACTTCTCGACGATGGCCTTCATCTCCGCTTGCGGACGGTTGAACGGCCATACGTCAAGCGTCTCGACACCTTCAGGAGCCGCGTCCGCCACGAGCGAACCGATCTTGACGCGCCAAGCCGCCCAGTCCATCGCCCACGCGCTGGCGTAGCTGCCCTTGTGGTTGTCCGGATCGGCCAGTTTCGTCGGCGACAGCGCGAACGCGCAGGTACGTTCCGCCACATCGAGGTCGCGACGCAAAAAGAGGCAGATCGACGCGCGTTCCGCAGCAAGCCCGAGCGGATCACCGGACATATCAAAGAAACCGAGCGCCTTCGCGCGGTCAAGACCGTGGCTACCGTGCGTCCAGGCGAAGCGGACCAGACCGCTCCAATCCTGCCGTGCGCCGAGTGCCCCCGTGAGGATACCGCCGACGCCGCGGAAGCGTCCCGGCGCGGCGAAATTGTATTCCGTGATCGTGAACGGGCGGTCGAGAATCCGCGTCACCGCAAGGCGTTGCGTGCCTTGGTCAGGACCGCTCAACGGGTTTGTATTCGGACAGGAGGTCGGCAGACTCCAGTCGCGATCCAGAAAACGCGGGTGATCGACGTAAAAGTGATCGTCGGCGTAGTCGAACTCTCGTGCGCGGACGAGTTGCGATGCCGCGCTGTCGTTCCAGAAGTAGTTGTTCATGTTGGACGTGAGCGCCTTACACTTCATCTCCTCGCGAAGGAACTTCGTGACGCGCCGTGCAAAACGCGCCTCGGTCTCGGCGAAGGCTTTCTCATCGAACTTGTCGACGATGCCGAGCTGCTTCAAGGACCACCAGACGCCATTGAGGTTGCCCTCGTTCACAAACGAGAGCGTCGCCAGCGCGGGCTCGTCCGCAAGACGGCGTCCTGTGTATCGGTTGACGTGGCCGAGGAAAGCGCGCGCGTAAGCGAGGTAGTTTGAGAAGGCGTTCTCGTTGAAGAAAACGAGTCCCTTGAACTCCGTCATCGAGACATCGCCCGGACGGTCGAAGCCGAGCGACTTCCAAGAGATCGGACGACGGGAAACGAACAGGTCGGTCGTCATGTAGATGCCGTTTTCCACGCAAGCGGCCACCAGCGCATCGAAGCGCTCCATTGCCTTCGCGTTTAGTTCCGTGGAGCCGGGGGGCGAACCTTCCACAAGACAGCTCTCATGATGGTGGAAACGCAACATGTTGTAACCGATGCGGCGCAGGTTGCGCGCAAAGCGGCGGGCCGTCTCGGGGTCAGGCGCGTTGGCGTCGCCGCAGATGTTCACGCCATAGAAACGCTGGGGTACGCCGGGCAGCTTCTCAAACTCGAAGTGGTTTCCTTTGGCTACCAGCCAGCCGTGCTTTCCGGCGGGCGCTTCCGAACTCCCCCCGCCCATGCCGGAGAAATCAAGGGCCGATCCCGGTTCGATCTCGATCTCCGCCGCGAGCGGCACCCACTCCGATCCAGCCGTCAGGCGGACCGGCCCGACCTCGCGAAACGCGAACGGGCGTTCGCCCGAGAAACGTGCGGCGAGTTCACCGCGAAAGCCGAACTGGAGTTCGTAGACGACGAGCCCCCAGTCGCGAATCTCGCGCACAAGAACCTCTGTCGGCTTGCGGAAGTCGACCTTGAGACGCAGGGCACCGGACGCGTCCTGCAGCGCGAACGACGTCACCCGGTCGCTGCGCAACACATCGCGATTAGGGCGTCCTGCGTCAAGCGCGACCGTCTTATCGTCCGCCGTCACGCTGCCGCCGGCGTAGAGCGTTTGCGAGAATGTGGTGCGCACGGCCGCCCGTCCGGCAGACTTCGGCACGTTGTTTGTCGGCAGGCTCCAGACGGCTTCGACCGCGCCGTCGGTCGGCGTGAAGGTCGCCCGTCCTTCGATGGATTCGCCGCTCCCCTTCGGATCAAGGTTGACGCGGAAGAGATGGACAGACTTCGGTTCGGTGAACTTGGGCTCTGTCGCCGACCGACGGTTCCAGCCGTGCGCGAATACGCAGGGCTGGAAGTAGAGCGACGCATCGGGAAACTCAAGCGAACCGGCATAGCCGCCCAGAACCGGCAGCGTGTCACCAACAACCGACAGCGTCAGCGCCGCCATCACTCCAAACAGGATCTTCTTCATATCGTTCCTTACTCCTTCAAATCCATTCTCCGATCACACGATCTGCATCGGGAAAATCTCTTTCACTCCGTCTGCGGATCGTGCGATCACGACCACCTCTCCCGGCGCTTTCGTCGTCAATACGCCGTCCGAGGAAACCGTCGCGCGGTCGTTGAAATATGAGTAGAAGCTTTGATACTTATTCGCCGGATTCTGTCGCCGCGAAACGCGATCCGCATCATAACATCCCCATGTGATCCCACTACCGGAAAACTTCGTTGCCAATTTGATGTCCTCGCCGACCTTCACGCATCGCGCGTCAAGATGGTAGGTCCGGTCGCCTCCCCCGCCAAGGCGCGTAAAGTGCAGGCGCCGTCGTTGCACATCGACCTGCACGGCGTCGAACGTCTGCTCAAAAATAGTTCCCTTCTCTTTCCGCGGCAATTCGGGACACCACGGGGTTGATCCGACGATGTAATCGCTGTATGCCGCATCGCATGGCTCGGTGATGTGCCACAGTCCGTTCTGGTAGGTCTGGCGCTCAGCGTGCGCGTGCCCCGTCAAATTGCAGATGAGGAATCCCTTGGCATGCGCGAAATCATACTCCTTGTCACCGACAGACGCCTTGCCCCGTCCTTGGTATGCTTCCAACAGTTTCCGCCACGGCGCGAAACGTTCCGAATTGCCGGACTCGCCACCGACGACTGTCGTGATCGGGATGTGATTCACGACGATGGCACTCCATCCGTCCGCCAGCGTTCCCAATGCACGTTCGGCAAGCCAGTGAAGTTGCCGCTCCTGCATGCCGTATTCAACAGCCCAAAAGGTGCGGTCTTCCCGGACACGATCCGACGTATCCGCCACAATGTACCGCATCCGCCTTTCCGGAAAATCCGCGTAGTAGTAACACGCCTCGGGATCGTCTGTGTTCACGACCGCACGCTGCCGCACAGCCGCAGTATCCATGAGAATGTCGCGCGTGGGCTTGTTCGGATAGGTGAAACCGCTTGATGCCTCCGGCGAGTCGCGGATGGTGAAATCATGGTTGCCCCGCGCCGGATAGAACTCACCGCCTGCGGATTCGACCGCTCCAACCCATAGCTCACGGTATTTTGCGATCGTATTGTCGACCGACGCCTTACCGCCAAACGCTTCGGGCATGTCGCCGCCGCAGACGACCTTCTTCACGCCGGTATCCGTGATTAGTTGCGCCAGAAGACGTCCCGAAACGCAGCGGTTCGCTGGGACATGGATGTCGGTGATGAAGAAAAATCCGTCCGGACACGTCTTCGACAACTCCCGGATGCGCTGTGCCACGCTGGCGAGATGCTCACCGTAATATGCGGGGAGTTTTTCTTCTGCCGCCCAAGCGCGCCAATCCACCGCGAACACCGTCGCTCCCGCAAGGCCCGCCTTCAAGAAATCCCGCCGCACCCAACAATCGCCATTCCACTCGACCATCTCTCATACCTCGCGTGTGGCCTGCGGGCACATGAAAATAAAAATGCGGCGCGCAACCGCACAATCCCGAGGCCAATGGAAACAGCATACACCGCTCTACGGTAGATCGTCCAGCGGATTCCCATTCCTGCTCTTGACCAACAACCCCCCATGTGTTACGTTTTTGCAAATCGTAACACCAGCAACTCCACTGAAAGCCATGCGAGGGTAGATCACATGACACTTCGGAAGCTCAGAAATCCGCTGTTCGCGGTACTCGGTACGGGCCTTTTGTCAGCAACAGCCCAGACGGCAACCAACAGTGCGGACGCCGCGCGCGCACCCGCGCCAGAGATTGAGGTTGAGGTGATAGCGTCGCCTATCACGCAGTTCGAAGAGACCACCCTCGACGGCGCGAACCGCGTGGTCGTGGGACGCGACCAACTCGAACGCCTGAGCGCCACCGACCTGCCGACCGCCCTGCGCCAAGTGCCCGGTGTCTCGATCTCGCGCTACAGCCCGGTCGGCGCCTACGGTGGCGCACAGGGCGGATCGGTCTACATTCGCGGAGCGGGCACGGCCCGGCCCGGCGGCGAGGTCCGGATCTATAGCGACGGCGTACCGCGTGAATCCGGCGTCTGGTCGCATCCGTTGATGGATATCGTACCCATTGATTTCGCCGAGCGCATCACCGTCGCCAAAAACCCGCAGCCGCAGCATTACGCCGGAACCTTCGGCGCGGTGGATGTCGAGACCCGCAGGCGGCAGACCGAGGGGCACGAAGCCGAATTGTCCGCCGCTTACGGCCGTTTCAACACGCTGATCAGTTCTGCCGCAGCCGGTGGCAAGATCGACCTGTTCGATTATTACGCCGGGGCCGCCTACAAATACTCGGAGGGTGCGCGCAAACATGGCGAGGCCGAACTGCGTAGCGCCTTTGCGCGGGCCGGATGGGATCTCTCCCCGCATGACCATCTCTCGTACATCTTCCTGGGCACCGACAACTGGGTGCGTGATCCCGGCCCGAAAGGCGGACCGCGGCCGCGACGCGACCAGTTCAATACCGAGACCTTGACCCACGCGGTTCGCCTCGAAACCCAACGCGACCGCATCCGCGGATACTCTTTGCTCTACTACGAGGACGGCGAAATCCGCTGGCGCAAGGATCATCTGTCCGACGGCGTCCTGACCTCGCCGCCCGGTTTTTCCAACACCGACTGGGACAACTACGGATTCCGTTCGTCGTATGACATTCTGTTCGACCGCCTCACACTCACCGGATCGCTGGACTCATGGTCCGAAGGCGGCGAGACCTGGAATATCCGCTCAGCCGACAACCGGCGGGTCTGGGGTTATAACGGACGTTTCTTCACCACGGCCCCCTACCTCGGAGCGCGTTATGATTTCGACGTAGGCCACGACTGGACCCTCACGCCCTCGGTCGGCGCACGCCACTACATCAGTACCGAGTTCGACGACAAAACCGCGCCCTGCGCCGCGTTGACTCTCTCCCGCGAAAGGTTGAACATCTTTGTTTCCCATGCACGGGGCATCCACTACCCCGGCGTTTACATCCGCGGCGTCTCACCCTCCACCTGGCGCACGCTGGAGCCCGAAACGCTACACACCACCGAAGCGGGCGTCCAAATGGGAATCGGCGAGCAGGCGGCGTTGCACACCACGTTGTTCCATACCGAGGTCGAAGACCGCATGGACTCAACCTCGGCCGGTTATTTCAACACCGGGGACATGAAGGCACAGGGAGCGGAAGTTTCGCTGCATCTCTATCCGCGCAATGACCTCTCGTTTTTCGTGGGCGGCACCTATACCGATCCTGACACCCATCCGGTCTCGCGCATGCCGGAGGTCACTTTCACAGCGGGCGGTTCCTACCATATCACACACGCGCTCCGCTGGGATCTGGATGCCCAATACGTCACCACGCAGTACGCCTACAGCATGCGCTCGATCAACCCTGACCTGGAAAAGCTCGATGACTATCTGGCCGTCAATACGCGCCTCTCGCTGGACCTGCGCGCGCTTTGCCCGCTGGACGGCGAGTTGTATGTGGCTGTCGAGAATCTGACCAACCGGCATTATGAATATTTCCCGGGCTACCCGATGCCGGGCATCATGTGGTACACTGGCATGAAGGTGAAGTTCTGATGCGGGCGGAGCCCGCAACCCAGTTCAATCTCACACAAAGGCACAAAGGACACAAAGTTTTTTCACAAGAGGCTCTTGCAAAACCCCTTGATTGCAGGTGTGGCACGGGCATCTTGCCCGTGTTTCATGGGCGAGACGCCCATGTCACGAGGGATTTTGCAAGCGCCTCACAAATCCTATTCCCTTAGTGGCCTTCGTGCCTTCGTGTGAGAAACAATTTGTTCGATTTCGATGGGACCTGGAGCCTGAGACCAGAAACCAAATGATTCAGCCTAGGGAATATGCCTTTTGCGGCCTGTTCGGTGCGGCGGCGCTGTTGCTGCCGACGCTTTTCCATCTGCTACATCTGGGGCATGTCTTCATGCCGATGTATCTGCCGCTGGTAGCGCTGGCTTTTTTTGTGCGCCCCGCTGCATCCGCGTTGACAGCTCTGCTGGTGCCGTTGCTCTCCGGCGCGGTCACCGGCATGCCGCCCTTCATGCCGCCGGTCGCCCCGGTGATGGCGCTGGAACTGGCGCTGATGGCGCTGATGATCGGCACGCTGCGCCAAGCGGTGCCGCGCATGCCGGTCTGGTGTCTGCTCGCGCTCGCGTTGGTTGTCGGACGGATTGTGAACGCATCCCTGCTCTATGTCGCCGCGCGCATCTTGGAACTGCCGGCCGGTTTCGTGGCCGGCATCTCGCTGCTCAGCGGCTGGCCGGGGCTGCTGCTGATGTTGGCGGTCATCCCCGGCCTCGTGCATGCCACCGGTCATGCGCAGTACCATATCCATACCCCCGGAGCCTCCCATGACGAACCCCCTGTGTCCTGATCCGCGACAACCCTTTTTCGACAGTATCGCCGACGTCTGGGACGACTGGCACGACCTGCCCGCGCTCAACGCGCGACTGGCCGATTTCTTCGAACACGTCGATGTGCAACCGGGTGAGTCGGTCGTAGATGTCGGCTGCGGCACCGGCAACCTGACGCTCGCCCTGCTCGCGTGGCTCGGCCCGCAAGGCCGGGTGACCGCGCTCGACATCTCGCCGGCCATGTTGGCGCGCGCCGCGCGCAAGACGACCGATGCGCGCGTGACGTGGCACGAGGCACCGGCCGACCGCATACCGCTGCCGAACGGGACATGCGACCGCATCCTCTGCTTTTCCGCCTGGCCTCATTTCGACCGCCTGAACCACGTGGTAGCCGAGTTCAGCCGCGTGCTGTGTCCCGGCGGTCAGGCCCACATCCTGCATCTGATCTCCAAGGAAGAGGTCAACCGCATTCACAGCGAGGCCCATCCCACCGTCCGCGCCGACCGCCTGCCGCCGGTTGACGATGTGGCCGATCTTTTCCGAGCGAACGGTTTCACAGTGATCGAGACCGAAGACAACGCATCACGTTACCTGCTGAGCGTGCGCAAGGAGCCGGAGGCATGATCGCTTTCAGCGAAGCCTTTGGCGGCGGCAATGGCGCGGCGCGGCGGCTTGCCCCCGCCGTGCGCCTGTTGTGCGGCGCATGGGTCTTCGTCTGCTGCGCGGTCGTCCCGCTCGGTTCCCCGGCGGGCATCGCGCTTTTTGTTGTCGCGTGGCTGGCTTGGCTGTTCGGTTGCGCTATGCCGCCGCGACGGCTCACCCTGTCGCTGGGCTTCGCCATCTGCCTCTTCGCGCCGCTGTTGCTGCTGGCACCTGTTGCGCACTGGAACGGCTCCGCCGCAACGTGGACCGAAGCGTTGCGGGCACCGCTATGTGTCGGTGTGCGCGGCGTGGCGGGCGTCACGATAGGCGTCGGTGCATTGTCGCTGCTACCGCTCACCGAGTTCACCGACGCGGTGGCGGCCTTGCCGTTGCCACGCACCGTGACCAGTCTGTTGGTGCAGATCGTGCATCAGGCCGCGTTGCTGACCGACGAAACGCGACGCATGGCCGATGCCATGCGGGTGCGCGGCGTAGCCTCGGCGCGACTCGCCGTGCGGGTGCGCGTGGTGACGGCGTTCCCGGCCAGTTGGTTGACGCGGCTGGCGCTGCGTGCCGCACGCGCGGGCGACGCGATGGAGGTGCGCGGATTTGACGGTCTGCCGCCGAATGTGCCGCCCCTGACTTTTTCCCGTTCTGACTGGCTGGCGCTGACCGTCACCACCCTGCTCGCCGTGGGTGCGCTGGCACTGCGATGGAGAGGATGCGCATGAGCGCGGCACTCGCCATCCATGATCTGCGCGTCGCCTATCGTGCGGGCGACCCCGAGGTTCTGCGCGGCATCTCCCTGACGCTCGAACCCGGCGAACACTGCGCCCTGCTGGGGCTCAACGGCTCGGGCAAGACCACGTTGCTGCGTGCGGTCGCGGGGCTGCAGCCCTTCAGCGGAACGGTCACGGTCTGCGGTATCGCACTCCGGCGCGAGACGGTGCGCGACGTGCGCGACCGGATCGGATTTCTCTTCAGTACGCCCGATGACCAACTCCTGTTTCCGCAGGTGTTGGCCGACGTGTCGTTCGCTCTGGAACGGGCCGGACGCCCGCAGGCAGAAGCGCGCGAAGCGGTACTTCAGACGTTAGAGGCGCTGGGCATCGCGGCGTACGCCGAGCGCGCGCCGCACACGCTGTCGCAGGGACAGCGCCAGCGGGTGGCGCTGGCGGGAGCACTGGTCGCGCAACCACCGCTGCTATTGCTGGACGAACCCACCGCCTCGCTGGATCCGGTCGGACGCGATGAACTCGCACAGGTGCTGACGCGTCAACCGGCGGCGCTGCTGCTCGCCACGCACGACCTCGCCT
>DAOTMQ010000093.1:0-10222 GCA_035450385.1 Kiritimatiellia bacterium
GAAAGCGCGGCCCTGCATGAGTTCGTATTCGGCGCACGACTCAGCCCCCAAAAATACGGTCCGTCGCCTCGAGTATATTGGGACGCCGGATGCTTTGACGGCTTTGTTCGACGGCACCGCATCGCATGCGCTTGCCGATGAGCCGTTCTCTGGATCAAACGGGGTCAGTGCTCACAGCACCGCGTTGCGGAACTTTCGTGACTTCATGACTGCCCTGGGAGTCAGCATCCCCGACACGGTGTCAACCGGACGCGACCTTGCAAACTGGTGGAAGGAGAACCGAGAGCGCCTCGTCGAGTTGATGCGGCAAAAGGAATCAACACTTCCTCGGATCAGAGGAACACGCTTCGGTATATGCTATTTATAAGGTGGACTGTCAATCGCAACTCAAGGCGTTGGAAAGGACGGGAAAGCTGACGCAATTACGCATACATGTCTTCGGCGGCATGGCGCTTCTTGCATGCAGCCTTCATCTGTCTGCAGAGGCAGAAAATGACTCCATGCAGCGTGTTGACGCGAAAAGTGTTCCGGTGATTCGCTTAAATGATGGACGCCAGAGACCCTTTGCGGAACTTTGGGACAAATACAAGGCTTCTCCATCGGCCGAGTATAGGCGAGTGATCGTATCCTTGATGACAGAGCGAGAAAACATGGAGGTCACCGACTCTATTGATCGTGATATCTGCTCTTCTTTTGCAGAGATCCCGACTGCCGACGCGGCCTTGCTCCTCGGGATGTGTAATAGCGGTCGCAGTAGAGACTTGCTCAGGCAACACACGGAGGCGACGAATGCAGAACTTGCGGAGGCATGTCGGCTAGGACTCGCCCGGCGGGGCGACAAGGCGGCAGAAGCCTTTTTCATTGAGAAGTATGTAGAACAGTCAAGAGGACAGACAAAAGGAGCAGACGGAAATCAGGTGGATACACTCATAGCATCGGTTTGCAGACTCGAATACATCGGCAGTGTAGATGCCATTCTTGCAGTGTTCGACAGTGTGGGGTTGGATGCAATATCCTCTGCTGATGGCGTAGCTGTTAAGAGAGACACGGCGGCCAACATGCGCGCTTTTCTTGCTCAGGTTGGTGTGCCGGTTCCCTCGGCCCCGAGTGAGAAGGAACTCAAACAATGGTGGGGCGAGAATCGAGACGCTGTTGGCAAGATACTTCGCGATAAGAAAGACCTGCCACGGCTGAAGGCGTCGAGAGTTATCAAGTCGAGTCGTTGAGAATTTGATCGTCACAGGGCATTGGCGGCAATTGAGGACAGCCCTTGAAAATTACGAAGCAATTGAACTTTCAACGCTCTTTGGTTTCTGGCAAGACTCGGGTTTTTCTCATACGAAGGGCGCGAAGGTTTTTTGGGGTTTCGGGGGGCGAGCATCCTTGCGAGTTATACCGTGTAAAACGACCAAGTGGAGCGGCGAAGTGCTGGGACTAAGTGTTCAAAAAGAGCGTCGGGCGCACCGTTCTCCCCAGATGCAGGAGAGGACGCTGAGTCCGTACAGGCAGGCGGTTTCAGCGCGCAGAATCAGTGGGCCGAGGCTCACAGGGATCGCCCCGGCAGCCGTGAGCGAAGCAAGTTCGGCGGGGGTGAAGTCGCCTTCCGGCCCCACGAACCAGCCAGCCGACGGCGGTGGTACGCTGAAAGCCGACAGTGCATCGCGCAGCGGTCGGGCCTCGGGCGTCAGCGCGGCGACAAAAAGCGGGCGGATTTGCGCGGCAAGGGCAAGGGCCACGTCGAACGCCAGCGGGTCTGTGATCGTGGGCAACCATGCGGCGCCGCATTGGCGTGCCGCTTCTTCGGCGATGCGCCGCCAGCGCGTGGCTTCCGCCGGACGCGAAACCGTGTGCGCGGAAAGCACCGGCACGATGCGCACCGCGCCCAGTTCTGTAGCTTTTTCAACGGCCCACTCCATGCGCGCGCCTTTGCTAACACAGGCGAAGAGCGTGAGCGCACAGGCGGGACGCGGCTGTTCGCGAACAGGTGCGTCGGCTGTGAGCACCAAGCCGTTCCGGTCGGCGGCACTGACGGTTACTGCGCGTGTGCGGCCATGACCGTCAAAGAGCATGATCGAGTCGCCGGGACGGACACGCAGCACGGTTTGCAGGTGGCGCGCTGCCTTGCGGTCGAGCGCACAGGTGTCTGCGAGCAGATCTTCGGTTGTGACCAGACAACGGTGCATGCTGAGAAGAAATGCGACGCTATTTGTCCGTGCGTTTGAGCAGAGTGTCGCGACGGGTGAAAAAGGTCTCGGCGGTCTTGCGCTCACGCGCGGCGACTGGGAAGTTTTCGGTGCCGGCCGAGGCGTTGAACTCTTCGAGCAGCCGCTTCTGTTTGGAGGAGAGACGGACGGGCACCTCAAACATCACGCGCACATGAAGGTCACCGACGCCGCCTTGCAGGTTGGGCATGCCCTTGCCGCGCAGGCGGAAGACCTTGCCGTTGGGCGTGCCAGCCGGAAGGCGGATGCGGGCGTGACCGTCGGGCGTGGGGGCTTCGACCTCCCCACCCAGCGCGGCGAGCAAGGGAGAGACGTGGACCGTACAGGCCAGATCGTCGTCCTGCCGCTGGAACAACTCGTGATCACGCACATGCAGCACTACGTAGAGGTCGCCGGGATCGCCGCCGCGCAAGCCGCCCTCGCCCTTGCCGGCGAGGCGTAAGCGTGAGCCGGTTTCGACACCCTTGGGAATGCGGAGAGCGATGTGACGCGGAGTCTTCACGCGACCGGTGCCATTACAGGTCTTGCAGGGGTTGCGGATGATCGTACCCGCGCCACGACAGACTGGGCAGGTCTGGCGCATCTGGAGAAAGCCTCCGCCGACAACCACGACACCGTGCCCGCCGCACTGGCGGCAGGTCTCGCGCGAAGCCCCTGATGCGGCACCGGTGCCGCGACAGGTCGGACAAGCGTCGTTGATGTTCAGGTCCACCTCACGTTCGGAACCGAAGATCGCCTCTTCAAGATCGATCTCAAGATCAAAGCGCAAGTCGTCACCGCGTTGTGCGGCGTCCGGATCGCGGGAACGACGGCTGCGACTGCCGTTACCACTACCGAAAATATCGCCGAAGGCACCACCAAAGCCGCCACCAAAGAAACTGCCGAGGATGTCCTGCAGATCGATGTCTTCCATGTGGGAGAAGTCGCGTCGGAAATCGAATCCGCCCGGCCCGAAGGCCGACTTCATGCCTGCATGGCCGAATTGGTCGTAACGCTGACGCTTATCGGCGTCGCTGAGGACCTCATAGGCTTCGCTGACCTCTTTGAACTTTTCAGCCGCTTCTTTGTTGTCGGGGTTGCGGTCAGGGTGGTACTTCATGGCCAGTTTGCGGTAGGCCTTTTTAATCTCGTCGGCGCTCGCGGTCTTGCTGACGCCGAGCAACTCGTAGTAATCGCGTTTGGTAGCCATATAGCTGGGTTCTGTCTGACAGGTGTCCAGTATCGGGTTAGTCCGTCACGTCCGACGGTTCGGCATCGGCGCACGCGGGATCGGCGGCACCGGAGGAGACGATTACCTGCGCGGGGCGCAGGAGGCGTCCTTTAAGCAGCCAGCCGCGACGGTACTGCTCCATGACGATGTCGGCGGGGACCGTTTCGGAACTCGCCTGCGCGAGTGCCTCATGGTAGGTAGGGTCGAAGGGCTCGCCTAGTGCATCCAGCGGCACCATGTCGTAACGGTCGAGCAGGGTAAGAAACTGATCGTAGACCATTTTGACGCCGACGACAAACGGAGAGTCGGGATCTTCGGCCTGTGCCAGCGCCAACTCGAGATGGTCGACCACTGGAAGCAGGTCACTGAGCAGATCCTCGTTGGCGCGTTTGACCCACTCTTCACGCTCGCGAATCTGGCGCTTGCGGAAGTTGTCGAAGTCAGCCATCAGGCGCGTGTAGCGGTCCTTCAGCGTCAGCAGCTCCTCATTTCCTGAAGGGGTTGCTGCGGTGTCAGGCTCGTCCGCGGCGTCCGTCTCTGCGGCGGCGTCAGGCTCAGCCGGGGCGGCATCGTCAGTTTCATTCGCCGGGGCATCCGTATCCAGTGTTTCGGTCGGATCAGGCATCACGGGGGCGGCTACGGCATCGGGCTCAGGATCCTTCTTCTTTTTGCTAAACATAAGTCTAATCATCCTTCTTGGCATCTACGCGGCACAACGGGAAGGCCGCGGCATTCCACGCCACAGGCACTCGCGCGCGTAGCGAACGAAGGTGGTGGCAAGTAGTGGCCAAACAGTGAAACACAGTCGCAACGGATAGTCAATCAAGAGTGAGTGATTCCTAATTCCTAATTTTTAAGCAATGTCATAAAACGGGGTGTCGATCCCGATTTTGGTCCCGATAGTGATCCCGATTGTCCCAGCCCCGCAAGAAGACGAAATACAAAATTATCCGTATGGCGTGGAGAGGGTCAGGTGTGCTAGTATAGCCGCAGATTTAACCCAAAGGGGGATTGTATGGCTGAAAATCAAGGTAACACTCGTAAAGGACGCGGTTGCGGATTCGGTTGCGCGCTGATTATCATTCTGTTTGTCGGTCTCGGCGTGTTGGCCGCGCTGGTGCTGGCGGGGAGTCTGGGTGCGCTTTCGGCGCGGAAGGGCTCTCCTCTGGACAGCCTGATCCGACCGTACAGCACCGCCTACGGTGTGGGCGAGGATGAGGCACCGGACATGATCGAGCGTTGGTCGTCCGGCGCGGGCGATTTGAAAGTCGTGCGCATACCGGTCAACGGCATGATCATGCTGGGTGATTCGGCATGGTATGCGGGCAATGCCAACACGGTGCTACGCTCGATCCGCCGTGCAACACACGATCCCGAGGTGCGGGGTCTTCTGCTGGAGATCAACAGCGGCGGTGGCGGTATCACGGACAGCGACATCATCTATAAGGCGTTGCTGGATTTCAAAAAAGCTCGGGAAGGACGCTATATCGTGTCGCTTATGGGCGATGTGGCCGCGTCGGGCGCGTATTACATCGCGCTGGCATCCGACCGGATTTTGGCGCACCCGACAACGCTGACCGGTTCGATCGGCGTGATCATGCAGTCGTACAACATCAAAGATCTGGCGGCGAAACTGGGTGTTCAAGATGTGACGATCAAGTCCGGCGACAACAAGGATCTTTTGAATCCATTTCACGAGGTCAAACCTGAGCAAAAGGAGCTGCTGCAGAAGGTGATCTCGGCGATGCACGAGCGCTTTGTGGGGTTGGTGGTTGAGCACCGTAAGTTGCCGAAAAAGACCGTGGCACCGCTCGCGGACGGACGTGTGTTCCTGGCCGCAGAAGCGTTGCAGCACAAATTGATCGACGCGATCGGCTACAATGCGGATGCGCAGGCGGCGATGGCGGAGTTGCTGAACACCAAGGCGATCAGGGTGGTTCGGTATGAAGAGCATGTGACCCTGCGCGACATCTTTTCAGCCCGTCCCGGGATCGGGGTGAATTCGGGATGGCGGCAGTGGCTCATGGAAGCGACGGAAAGCCGCTTGCTGTACCACTGGTCATGGTAGTTGGTCACGTACACATGCAGGGCATCTGCGGCGTGGGCATGGCCGGTGTGGCGTATCTGCTTGCACGGCGCGGCTGGAGCGTGAGCGGGTGCGACGCGCGTCTGAATGCGTGGGCCGACTGGCTGCGCGCGCACGGTGTGCGCGTCGAGCACGGCCATGATCCCGCCCACCTGGCGAACGTCGACTGTGTGATCGTCACCCCTGCGGTTCCCTCTTCCGACTCCGAATTGCGCGCCGCGCATGAACGGGGTCTGCCGGTCTTCCGTCGCGGCGAGGTGCTGGCGGAACTGGTGTCGGACGCGCGCGGCGTCGCGATCTGCGGCGCGCACGGCAAGACCACCACGAGTTGTTTCACGGCGCGGCTCTTGCAAGAGTTGGGGGCTGCGCCGGGGTGGTGCATCGGCGGCACCACGCCGTGTCTCGGCGGTGTGGCGGGTTGCGGCGATAGCGATCTGCTGGTGGCGGAAGCGGATGAGAGTGACGGCACGCTCGCGCAGTATGTGCCCGCTGTCACGGTGCTCACCGGCATCGATCTGGATCATCTGGAACACTTCGATGGCGAAGCGGCGCTAACCGCCTGTTTTGCCTCGGTGGTTGCCCGCACACGTGAAGGTGTCGCGGTCTGCTGTGACAACGCGCGGGCCGACCGGGTGGGTGCCGCGGCCACAGTGCCGCTGCTGCGTTACGGTCTGGCGGCGGATGCCGATCTGCGTGCGACGGATGTCTGTGTTGAAGCGGGGCGGGTCGCGTTTGACGTGACGTGGCGCGGCGTGTCGCAAGGACGCATCGCCTTGGGCGTGGCCGGGCGGCACAACGCCGTCAACGCGCTGGGCGCCGCCGCTGCCGCGCTGCTGCTGGGCTATGCGCCCGAGGCTGTATTTACGGCGTTGCCGCGCGCCTGTGACGAGTTGCCGGGGCGCCGTTATGAGTGCGTGGCGGATGTGCAGGGCATTCGGATCATCGCCGATTACGCGCACCACCCGGCAGAGTTGAAAGTCGCGCTGGCGATGGCGCGCGAAGAGCGTCCGGCGCGTCTGGTCGCGCTCTTCCAGCCGCATCGCTACACGCGCACACAGGCGCTGGGCCCGGAGTTCCCCCCCGCTTTTGCCGAAGCCGACGAAGTGATCCTGCTGCCGGTTTATGCGGCTTCCGAAACGCCGCTGGATGGTGGTTGCATCGAAGACCTGTATGCCCACTTCCGTCAGAAGCTCTTGCAAAATCGCTTGCCTACAGGTGTGGCACGGGCCTCTTGCCCGTGTTTCATGGGCGGGACGCCCATGTCACGAGGGATTTTGCAAGAGCCTCGTCACTCTGATTGCCAACAGTATGCTGACACTGCCGTATCCGCGCCGCGCATCATCGGTCCGCGCCTCAAACTGGCGCGTACGCTGGAGGAGGCGTGGGCTTACCTGCGGCAGACACTGGCACCGGGCGATCTGGTGGTGATCGCGGGCGCTGGCGATGTGATCGGCATGGTCGATAGGATCCGCGAAGATGTTGCGCGTGGTTGGCCGGTGCGTCGAGACCCCGAAGGCTTTGAAACGGCACTGATGGCGTTGCCGGGGGTTGAGGCGGTGTCGTTCGGTGCGTTGACGCATTGGTCCTATTATCAGGTCGGCGGCTGGGCGCGATGGCGCGTCGAGGTCGCCGACGAGGCGGCGCTGGCGGCTGTGGTGCGTTTGTGCAACGCGCACGGGGTGGGCTGGCGCTTTGTGGGGGCGGGCGCTAATTCCTGGTTTAGCGATCTTGGCGAAGCAGGCTGTGTGATCCGCTTTGCGCCGGGAGCATTCCGGGGGCTTGACGTATGCGGCGATGAGGTGACGGCGGAGTGCGGTTGGATGGGGCAAGCGCTGCTGGATCGGCTGGAACGCGAGGGGCTTTCGGGACTTGAATGTCTCGACAGTGTGCCGGGGACGCTGGGCGGCTGGCTGGCGATGAATGCCGGGGCGCACGGCGGCGAAATCGGGGCGCGTGTCACATGGATTCGCTGTTTGAATCCGAACGGTGAAATCGCTATACTGGACGCCATTGATTGTGGATTCGGCTACCGTCGGTGCGGCGGGTTGGCCGGGCGTGTCGCGTTGGCTTGCGGATTGCGGCTGGAACGCACGACGCCTGAGCAGGTCGCAATGTTGCGAAAGGCGGTACGTGTCAAGCGGATGCCCCTTTCGGGGTTGCGTTGCGCGGGATCGGTTTTCAGAAATCCGGAGGGTACGGCTGCCGGACGCGTGCTGGATGCAGCGGGCTGTAAGGGTATGCGGATCGGCGGCGCGTACGTGACAGATTTTCATGCTAACATCGTTGCAACCGACGGGACTGCGACGGCCTCGGATGTGTTGGCGGTGGTGATGCGGATGCGCGGGCGTGCCGAGCGCCACGGTGGTGTGCAGTTGACGGCGGAAGTTAGCGGATTTTTTAGATGAGGATCTTGCAAAACCTCTCGTGGCATGGGCGTCCCGCCCATGAAACACGGGCAAGATGCCCGTGTCACACCTGTAAGCAAAGGCTTTTGCAAGAGCCTCTAGATGAGTGAGAGAGCGGATTGAACGGTATGAAACGGGTTGCGGTCATCATGGGCGGGACCTCCAGCGAGCGCGAAGTGTCGCTCCGGTCGGGTGCTGCGGTGGTTGAAGGGTTGAAGGCGGCGGGTTACGACGCGCAGCCGGTAGTGCTGGAGCAAGACAAATTGGAAGGACTGCCCCAAAACACCCAGGTGGTCTTTATCGCGCTGCATGGCGGATATGGCGAGAATGGCGGCGTACAGGCCGATCTGGATCGTTTGGGATTGCCGTACACTGGACCGGGGGCTGCGGCCAGCCGAATCACAATCGACAAAATTGCGACCAAACGTGTACTGGAACAGGCGGGCGTGCCGACCGCGCCGTACGAAGTGCTGCCGCGCGGCGTGTCGGAGACCATGCTGTCGCTACCGGTGGTTGTGAAACCGCCACGTGACGGATCGAGCGTCGGTATCACCAAGGTAAGCGTTGCGAACGAGTGGCCGGCCGCGCTGGCAACAGCGCGTGAGGTTGACGCGCAAGGCGAGGTGTTGGTGGAAACCTACATACCGGGCCGCGAATGGACGGTAGGTGTGCTCGATGGCGAGGCGCTGCCGGTGGTGGAAATCCAGACACCGCAGGATTGGTACGGCTTTCAGGAGAAGTACACCGCAGGCGTGACGCGCTATGCGTTTCCGCAGACGGAGGAAGACCGGCCGCTGGTGGCGTCGTGCCAGGTGTTGGCGCTGGTGGCGTTTGAAGCGGTGGGGTGTCGCGGTGTGAGCCGCGTGGACTTCCGGGTGACGTCCGACGGGCAGCCGTACGTGCTGGAAATCAACACGGTGCCGGGGTTCACGTCGACCAGCCTGTTGCCCAAGGCGGCGGCTCAGGCGGGGATTTCATTCAGTGTGCTATGTGCGCGGTTGGTAGAAAGCGCGGCCTGCGGATGATGGAAGGCCGAGGTCAATGATGAAGTGGAAGCTGTCCATAGGGGGCAAGGGCAAAAGGCGGAGCAGTCGGCTTGTGAAAAGCGGTCGACGCGTGACCGGCGTCGTGACAGAGTTGCCGGTCGGCGTGAAGCTTACGGCTGCGCTTATGGCTTGTGTCGCGGTGCTGCTGCTCGGCGTGTGGGGTGTGTGGCACCTGTTCGCCGCCTACTATTTCAAGGCGCGGTCGCTGTTCGTCTTGCGCGACCTGCGCAGTTCGGTGATGATCGTGACTGGGCGTACAGTGACGCCCGACTGGGTTTGCGAAAAGCTCGGATTGCACGAAGGGGTCAACCTGTTCTCGATCCCGATCGAGGAAAAACGGCGCGAGTTGCTGGAGCGAGAGCCGAATATCCGTGAGATCTCCATTGTGCGGCACATGCCGGACAGGCTTGCGATCACAATCATTGAGCGCGAGCCGATCGCGCGTGTGGGGTCGTATGGTTACGTGGTTGATGAGGAGGGCGTGGTGTTCATCCGTTACGCGGGCACGGGCGGGCTGCCGCTCATCAAAGGCGCGGAATTTTCGCAGATCAAGCCCGGCGAGCGCCTGCACGGTAACGAGTTGGCTGCGGTGCGCCTGATCCACAATACGCTGCGGCCCGAATGCTCGATGCGGTTACTGGCGGTGGATGCGTCCAAGCAAGACTATCTGCTGCTAACCTTTTCCGATTACCGGCAGGCAAGGTTTGCATGGCGCGGAATGTCAAATGATCTGAAAGAGACCGACGTGCTGATGCAACGGCGTTTTGACAAATTGACGCAAGTCATGGAGAGTGAGATCGGCAAACCAAGGATGATGTGGGACGCAACGTTGCCCGATGACCCAGTCCCTGTCATCCACGCAATGTCGATGGGGGTTCAATGAAAAGAAGAGGCGGGAGTATATGGCGATTCCTCCAATAGCGGCGCTAGAGATTGGCACGTCGCGCACCGTGGTGTGTGTGGGCGAATCTGAGAACGGTCGCGTCAAGATCACAGGCACGGGGTCCTATCCCACGATCGGTGTGAGAAAAGGCCAGATATTTGATTTGACGCAGGCGCGCACGAGTGTTGAAACGGCGGTGAAACTGGCCGAGAAACAGTCTGATGTGAGTATCTGGCAGGTGTTATTGGCGTTGTCCGGAGGCCATATCATGGCCACTGTCAATCCGGGAATGTTGACGATCCGCTCGAGTGACTACGTGGTTTCGCGTGACCATATCGAGGAGGTGACCGAGAACGCCAAGGAAGTGCAT
>DAOTMQ010000093.1:10322-12752 GCA_035450385.1 Kiritimatiellia bacterium
CGTGGTTTCGCGTGACCATATCGAGGAGGTGACCGAGAACGCCAAGGAAGTGCATTTCGACGCCGACCGGCAGGTGCTGCATACGATCACCCAGACATTCACGGTGGACGATCAACCCGGAATCGTCAAACCGGAGGGTATGCGTTGCAAGACACTCAAGCTGAATATCATGGCTGTACACGGCGTGAAGAGCCGGATCGAGAACGCGGTCAATGTAGCGAAAAACGCAGGCTTGGATGTGGTCGATGTAGCTTTCTCGGGAGTGTGTGCGGCTTTGGCAGCATTGACGGCGGAGCAGAAACGCAACGGCGTCGTGCTGATCGATCTGGGCGGCGGCACCACGAACTATATTGCTTACAGTAACGATGTGGTTGTGGCGCTCGGCAGTGTGGCGGTTGGTGGCGATCACATCACCAATGACATCGCTTTGGCATTCAACATTCCGCAGAACAACGCCGAGGAGTTGAAGCGCCGCGAAGGCTCCGCGCTGATCGATACGGAGAATGCAGCGGAGCGGATCACGCTGAAGAACGCGGTGGGATTCGAGGAGCGCACGCTGAGTTGCAAGGCGCTGCACACGGTGATCAATGCTCGTATGAATGAGACGTTGTGCGTGGTGCGCACGCGGTTGCACGAGGCCGGCGTGCTGCCGCATGTCGGCGGAGGTGTAGTGCTGACAGGCGGTGGCGCTTACCTGCGCAAGGTCACCGAGTTGGCCCAGCGTATTTTCGGCGCGCCGTGCCGTATCGGCGTGCCGGTGAATGTTGATGGGCTGGAGCAAGAGGAGCAGCCCGCCGCGCTGTGCACAGCGGCCGGTCTGGTCTTGTACGGGCATATGACCTATGAGGACCGCGGCGTACTGGCACCGGTCAAAAACATCTTTAAGGGGTTGTTCAGGCGATGAATCAGGAGCAGCAACATACTGGATTGCTTTTGCTCGGCGTGGGGGGCGGCGGTTGCCGTCTTGCGACGTCGGTCCGCGCCGCCTACGGTGAGGGTCTGCGTGTGTTGTGCGTCGATACGGACGCGCAGCCGTTGCGTACTGCGGCCGGCGCCGGCATACCGACCGTGCTGCTTGGCGGCTCACGCCTCTCTGGCCACGGTACGGGCGGTGACGCAATTCTCGGACGCTTGGCCGCGCAAGATGATCTTGAATCGCTGTGCGCCCAGATGCAGGATGCGAGGACGGTGGTGATCCTCACGAGCTTGGGTGGTGGCACAGGGGGTGGCGCCACGCCTGAGATCATCAAAGCCTTGCACGATATGGGCTTGGCCACCATCTGTTTTGCCACGCGGCCGTTCGCCTTTGAGGGTGATATCCGCGCCAAGTTGGCCACCCGCGTGCTGCCGTTGATCGAGGAGACGGCGGACTCGCTGATCAGTATCCCGCTGGACGACCTGTTCAGCGACGCGCGCGAAGAGATGCTGGCCGATGCGATTCAGGTTGCGGAAGGCTTGATTTCTGCGGGTGTGACGTTGCTGTGGCGGTTGTTGACCAAGCCCGGCTTTATTCAACTCGATCCCGAAAGACTGCACGCCATGGTGCTGACGGGTGGCAATGCGCGCTTGGGTTTTGGGTCGGCCTCCGGAGCGGATCGCGCACGCCATGCGGTCGAGGCGCTGAAGAGCTGCAGTCTGCTACGCAAGGGCGACTCGTTGGCCAAGGCAAGCGCCGTGATGCTGGGTATTCTGGCAGGCCCTGACCTGCGGCTGGCTGAAATCGGCGAAGTCATGGATGCGTTGCGCGGTCATGCCAAAAAAGGCTGCCTGTTTGAAATGGGCACAGTGCTCGATGCGCAGTATGAAGGACGCATTGATTTGGTCGCTCTCTCGTTTGAGAGCTGGAGCGCTGCGGTCAACCAGCCCGCTCCGACAGCCAAAGATGCCGCACCGCCTACCGCTGCTGAACCTCCGGTAGCCGACACCTTCCCCATCCAGCCGGGAAGTCGGCGTAGTCGCGTGAAGGGCAGCAAACTCTCTTTCGGAGCAACCGGACGCGGCAAGTTCCGTGACGTGGAGCCCACGTTGCATGAAGGACAGGATCTCGACGTGCCGACCTATATTCGGCGCGGGATCATACTGGAACGCTAAACGGCTGATCGGAGGGAACCGGAATGAGAAGAGTGTGCGCGCTCTTGGTTTATCTGGGCGCAGCTTGGTCGATGGCAGAACCGCTGGCGGGAACCCGGCCGCTGACCGGGACAAATGATCTTTCCGATGCCTACTTGAGCGGGCTTGACCGTTTTACATTGCGCGAGACGGAACGCATCGCGGCCGAGAGATCAATGCAATGGCGTCGTCGTTTGTCCGAGGGCGGTCCGGCCGCCGCCGCGTGGCTGGTTACGAACAGGACCGAACTGGCCCGCATGCTCGGTGTACGTGATGCACGCGTACCCTTTGATGCGCCCGAGACGCTCGGCACACTTTCGC
>DAOTMQ010000094.1:0-12733 GCA_035450385.1 Kiritimatiellia bacterium
ACCAAGAGAATGCTCGCGGTCGCGGTGCATAACCATTACAAGCGCTTGAACCAGCCGACCGGCGGCAAATCCGATCCTTTCGCGGACGTAGAGATCGAAAAGAGCAACATCCTGCTCATCGGTCCCACCGGCTGCGGCAAGACACTCTTCGCGCGCACGCTGGCGCGGTTGCTGGATGTGCCGTTCGCGATTGCCGACGCCACCACGATCACCGAAGCCGGCTATGTGGGCGAGGATGTCGAGAACATCCTGCTCTACCTGCTTCAGGCGGCAGATATGGACGTGGCCAAGGCCGAGCGCGGTATCGTCTATATCGACGAGATCGACAAGATCGCCCGCAAGACCGAGAACGTCTCGATCACGCGCGATGTCTCCGGCGAAGGTGTACAGCAGGCGCTGCTCAAGATCCTTGAGGGTGTCATCTCGCGCGTGCCGCCGCAGGGCGGTCGTAAGCACCCGCAGCAGGAGTACATCGCGATCAACACGCGCAATGTCCTCTTCATCTGCGGCGGTTCCTTCGTGGGGCTGGAAACCATCGTGCGCCAGCGCGAAGGGCGTCAGACCATCGGCTACGGTGGGCAGCACAAGAAGGACGCGCGTAAACCTGCCTCCAAGGACGGGCGTCCCGCGCCGCTGTCCGTGCAGCCGGAAGACCTGATCCGCTTCGGCCTGATTCCGGAATTTGTCGGTCGTCTGCCGGTGATCACCTCGATGAGCGAGATGACCGAGGATGATCTGGTGCGCATCCTCACCGAGCCCAGGAACTGTCTGGTGCGCCAGTATCAGAAGCTGCTGGCCATGGGCGGCGTTTCGCTTGCCTTCGATGACGACGCGCTGCGCGGCATTGCCAAGCTGGCCACGCAACGCAAAACCGGTGCGCGTGGCCTTCGGGCTGTCATGGAAGACCTGATGATGGAAATCATGTTCGAGGCACCGGGTAACGCGAAGCTCAAGGATGTCCGCATCACCGCAGAGATGGTGGACGCCCTCGAACAAGACGGCGGCACCGCCGCCGTGCGCCTGCTGGCGTAGTCGCACGCTCGGTAAGTGGGCGGGCTCGGGAGGGCGAGCGTCCCCGCGAGCCGCTTTCAGCGCGCTGCGCGGAGGGAGGTCTCAGGGTTTCAACGCAGAGTTTTTTGGAGGCTACCGGAACTGCCGTCCCAGCCGGTAGCGCCGGTAGTGCTGGGGGGCAGGGTTAAAAAAATGAACAGAAAAGAATTCATGAAAGTGTCCGCTTTCACGGGTGCGGCGGCGGTGATCGGCGGGTGCCGGATATGCGGTGGAGTCGGGCGCGGCGGACGTGTGCCATACGGGGACAAGATCGGCGACCGTTTGTGGATGTGGGGGCATCACCGCGATTCGTTCAAGGCGCTCAAGGGTAGCAAGGAGCAGTACAACCTCCCCTACGATACGCGCATCGATATGGCTGATGCCTGTAAGTCCATGGGCATTCCGGGATGTTTCGTGGTCCGCTGGACGAACAATCCGAAAAAGGCGGAGTTGCCGGACTACATGAAGCAGCTCCGCAACATGAAGCGGATCGGCTTTTCAATCACCGACAGCGCGGAAGAGAGCTTCGAGGAGAAGGTCAGGCTGGGTTTCGAGTACGCCGACAAGATGCCGAACCTGACGACGCTCATCATGGATGATTTCTTCAGCTACAAGGGCTACGGGCTTTCGCTCGACGCGATCCGCGACGTGCAGCGTGGCACCAGCGAGCGCGGCATGAAGCTCGGTGTCGTGCTCTACTCCGACGCAAATGACATCAAGCCCGAATTCAAGAGCGTCCTTGACCTTTGCGACGAAGTCACATTTTGGTTCTGGTACGGTAAGAACGTCGGCACCATTGAGGCGCGGGTCGGGAAGCTCAGGGATCTGATTGGATCGGAGAAGCCGATCCTGCTCGGGCAGTACATGTACGACTTCGGCGGGCGCAAACAGATGCCGGGCGCGGTGATGGAAAACCAACTCGCGCAGGCCTCGCGGCTCCTCGCGGCCGGAGCGATCGACGGACTGATCTTCCACTGCACCCCGCTCGTGGATATGAATCTTGATGCGGTGAACGTCTCCCGCGCCTGGATCCGCGAAAATGCGTCGAAGAAGTGGGGGACTCCTTACTCCGTCGGGCCGTACTCTTCCGGGAACCAAGTGCGGTAGTAGTTGTCGCGCTGCCAGGTGTTGCCGGCTGACGCATAATCGCAGAAAAAGACGGTGCTCGGCAGCCGCCCCTCTGGGTTTTCATGGTGCGAGCCGATCGGCAACGTTGCCGAAAACGCCATCCAGATGTCCCCTGACGGCGTGCGCACGTCGGAGAACCCTGTCATGCGCTGCCCGTCCTTGATGCCCTGCCGGAACGGCTCGGTGAAATCGCCGTCACCGAAACGGCTGTCACGGGCCAGGAGGACCGGGCCGCGGGTAAAGGCGACGTTACGCTCAAGTTTGTGCGCGATGACCGGCATGTCAAACCAGATCTCAACGATGTCGCCGAGTTTCCACTCGCGCTCAATCGTGAAGTATGCCCCGGGCGCGACGCCCTGCTGCTCCTGGCCATTCACTTTCACGACAGTCTTCTCGCTCCATTTCGGGATGCGCAGCTTGAGCGGAACCACGCCGGCGTTTTCGGTGTGACTGACGATCCGGGCGGCGTTCGAGCGCGGATAGAGCGAATACATGTCAAAGGCAACCGTCTTGCCGGTCTCGGGAATGACGCTCTTCACCAGCGCGGATGCGTAGAAGTTGAAGATCGCCGCATTACCCGTCGTGCGGAAGAACCCTTTGAGGAAGCAGAGGAAACCCCGCGGGCCGTTCGCCGTGCAGCAGTCCGTGTGCATGTAACAGTGGTGCTGACCGTGATAACGGTTGCCGGAAAGCGGCGTGTAGCCGGCGAATTCCGATCCGTCCAGCTTCATGGCGCCGAGATAGGCGTTATAGAACGTGCGCTCAATCTCATCCGCCCACTTCGGGTCGCCCGTCATATCGAGCAGCTTCTCGCAAAAACGCATCCACGTTGTCGTGACGCACGTCTCCTGAAGCCGCAGATAGGGCAGGTGCTGCTTCCGCGCACCGTGGAACCACGCCTCGGAGCACGCGCAACCGCCAGCGAGATTGATCTCTTCTTTGATGATGTCGTTGCCGGTCATAACCGCCGCATCGAAAAGGTCCTTGCGTCCGGTCACCTCGAAGTACTCAAGCATGCCCTGATAGCAGCTCATCATCTCGTAGGCCTTCCAGCGGTTGTGCTTCATCACGTAGCCGCCGTGGGCTTCGGCTTTGTTGCCGTGGCCGTTGCGGTCCGCCACGGAAATGCCCTTCAAGGCGAGGTCAAGCAGCCGCGGGCCATCTTCCACCTCGGTCATGTCCTTGACGAGGTAGGTCGCAAAATCGAGGTACTTCTTGTCCTGCGTCCGCTTATAGAGCCACATCACCGGCTCCAAGATCGACGAACTGGCATAGCCGGACCAGTTGCCGGTCTGATACAGGCGCCGGCCGCGCTTGCCGTCCGGCCCCAGCTCTGCGATCACGTAATCGCAAAGTCGCTTGCACGCATCCAGAACCTCCTGCGACTTCGTCACGTCATAGTAGTGCAAGAACCCCAGCATGGTGTACTTCATGCCCCAGACGTCCCACCCTTCGCCGCAACGCAGCTCATCCGGATAGTTGCCGATGTAACCGTTTTTCTCCTGCGAAGCGATCATGCGTGCGATGCCGCGGTCGACAGCCGTCTTCAGCTTTGCGGAGCCGGTGTATTGCAGATACGGCATGGCGGAGTGCATGTACTTGCCCCAGAACTCCGTCTGCCACCAGCGTTTGGTCTCGGTCTTTTCTTGGAACACCGCTGTGATGTAATCGATATCCGTTCCGATCACATGGCGTTCGATCATCAGATCAAGCCGTTCGCCGAGAAAACCCTTGAGCCGCACATCACCGATCTCGCTGCGGATCGGGGCTCGCGCCTTCTCGGAATCTTGGGCGGCTGCGGCGAAAACCATCATGACAGCGACCGCAGAAATCATCACTCTTTTCATTTTTGACGCTCCTTAAACTGTTAATATACGCGCACTCACGCGCGCCCTTCATTAATACCAGTCACGGCAGCTATCATAATTGTCTTCCTTGGTACAGTCAACGTGTTTCACCGTTTGTTTTTGAGCATGAGTGCAACGGCAAGGTAGCGCGCAAAAGCGGTGCCGCGACCCGCGCACAGCGCGGCTCTTGTCACCGCACTCCAAATTTTTCTGCCGCACCACGCGCGGCACAACACACTTGTAAAATCATGTTTAAAAAACGCAACCCGCTTTTCACCAGAAACGCGCGATCTTCGCACCCCCTGTCACCAACCGATTACGTTTGTTTCACCCGTACGTGTCCACAAAGTCTGCCAAGCACAAACCAACTTACTTATACACTCGCCAGCCCAGAAAAGGTGTCAAAAAATTGTCAAAAAATGGCAAAAATTTTTCACGCGGGTTGACCATGCCAGAGCGGTATGATACCCTGAGCCCTCTTTTTTCACGTTGATAGATAGGAGACGATAACCATGAAGATGATGTGGCAGCCTTCGAAGATCAAGCGTGCGCGCAAGATCGGATTTCGCGCCCGCATGGCTACCCGGGGCGGACGCGCGATTATCCGGGCCCGCCGTCGTAAGGGGCGCACTCGCCTGACGCAGGTGTAAGGCCCATGCCTGAGGGCGTCATGAACGGTCCCGAAGTGAAGGAGAACGGTTCGTTGCCGTTGTCTGGACCGTTCCGACTGGACGCCTCCAAGTATGCGCGTATCTTCGCACAGCGGCGGACGGTCTATGGACGGACGTTGGCTATGTGGGTGACGCGCGGGACTGACGCCGGCCGCCGGGCCGGCGTTGTTGTTTCTAAAAAGACATTCCGGCGCGCGGTGGATCGCAACCGGGCCAAGCGCTTGCTGCGCGAGGCGTTCCGGTTGAGCCGTCACCGCCTGGCACCGGATGTTGACGTGATTTTGATCGCGCGCGCGGGAATCGCCGGCAAGCGGTGCCAAGAGGTCATGAGGGATCTGGAAGCACTGTTCGCGCGCGCGAAAGTAACGGATCGATCGGCTGATGCGGATCGTTCCGGAAAAAGATGATGGAGGGCGCGCATGGGCCGGATCGTGAGCGCCGTCAGCCGGGCGGTGAGCGGGATGCTGATCCTGCTCGTGCGGGCCTATCAGGTGGTGCTGTCGCCGCATCTCGGGCGGTGCTGCCGGTTCGAGCCGACCTGCTCCGCCTACTGCATTGAGGCACTCCGGACGCACGGTGTTTTCAAGGGGTGCCTGCTGACGTTGCGGCGCGTGATGCGCTGTCGGCCGTTCGGGCCGTCGGGTTACGACCCGGTGCCGCCCAAAAAGCCGTGATTGGGTTTTGAGGAATTATGAATAATCAAGAGCGGATCATTGCGATTTTGTTGGGCCTGACGCTGGTCGGGTGGATGTTCTACAGCAACAAGCAGGCGGCCCAGCGCGCCCGCGAGGCGGCACTGAACGCCCCGCCTCCGGCCAGTGAGACGACCGATCCCGACGCGGCGTTGCCGCCGATGCAGACGGCGCTGACTGCTGCGTCTGAGGCCCTGGCGCAACCCGAAGCCGAGGCCGCGCATCCGGCACCGCCCGCGCAGCCGGAAGAGATCGTCACCCTGAACGGCGGCGAGATGACGCTCGCGCTATCGTCGCACGGCGCCGTGATCAAACAGGTCACGCTGAACCGCTACTTGAGCGAGCCGGGCGAGGCGTCGGAGAGCAATCCGCCGGTCATGCTCGATTTCGAGAACGCGCCGAGCCTTGAGTCGTCCGGCCTGCCGGGGCTCGCCCCGAATGCGGCCTACGGTGTGACGCGCGAGGAGGGCGACAAAGCCGCCACCTTCTCCACGAAGACTGCGCAGGGGTTGGCGTTGACGCGCCGCATTGAGCTGTTGGACAGCTACCGGGTGAAGGTCACGGACACGCTGCGCAACGAAGGCACAGAACTGGCGCGGTTCGGTACCAACAGCGTGTCGGTCGGCGCGATGCAGCGCGGCACTTCCAAGAACGACATGCTGTCGATCGACTCACTGCCCGCATTCGCCAAGGCCAAGGTGCATTACTGGGACGGAGAGAAGGCCACCAAGCAGTACCTCGTGGGCGGCACGGCGGGCGGCTGCCGCGGCAAGGTGTCGGCCGCAGGCATGCCGGAGCGCATCACGGTGCCGGTAATTGAGCCGCAGGCATGGGTGGCCATCAAGTCGCGCTTCTTTGTGACGGGATTCTCATCGAGCGACGCCAACTGCGGCTTCACGGCCACGATGGCCCGCGATACGGCGCAGCCAGTCTACGCGCTCAACGAGGTCTCGGCGCGCGTGTTCTTCCCCGGAAGCGTGTTGGGGGCGGGCGAGACGGCGACGCGCGAGTACGCGCTTTACATCGGCCCCAAGAAGCTGTCGCTGTTGCAACAACTCGGTAACGGCATGGACGCAGTGATGCAGTTCAGATCCTTCTCTTGGTTCTGTAAACTGCTGGTGCCGACGCTGAACCTCTTCTACCGCTTGATTCCAAATTACGGCATCGCCATCATCCTGCTGACGTTTCTGGTGCGCATCATCTTCTGGCCGCTCACCCAAAGCAGCACGGTCAACATGAAGAAGATGCAGGAACTCCAGCCGAAGCTGAAGGAACTTCAGACCAAATTCAAGGACAACCCGCAGAAGATGCAGCAGGAGACCTGGGCGCTCTATCGCGAAAACAAGGTTAACCCGCTGTCGAGTTGCCTGCCGATGCTGATCCAGATTCCGGTCTTTATCGCACTTTTCACTGTGTTGCGTAGCGCTGTCGAACTGCGTTACGCCTCCTTCCTCTGGATCGCGGATTTGAGCGAGCCGGAGAACTTGCTGGCCGGCGTTTTGCCGATTCCGCTGAACATCCTGCCGATCCTGATGTCGGGTACCATGGCGTTGCAGAGCTACCTCACGCCATCGACGGGCGATCCGCAGCAGCAGAAAATGATGATGGTCATGATGCCGGTGATGATGTTATTAATGTTCTACAACTTCCCTTCGGCACTTGCGCTCTACTGGACGGTGAGCCAGGTGCTGGCGATCATACAGATGATCATGATCCGGCGCAAGACTGCACGCGCCGGGCGAGGGCCGGGCGACGGCACGACACCGGAAGTGCCGCTTACGCGCCAGCAACGGCGGCATGCGCCCTGAGGAGAAAACTATGAAGTCTACCGATAAATCCATTCCACTCGTATTGGGCTCCGCCTCGTCTCGGCGCAGCAAAGTTCTGAGCACCCTGGGCTGTACCTTTGAAATATGCCCCGTGGAAGCGGAAGAGATCCGTAACCCCGCCGATCCCGTGCATACGGTGGTGACGAATGCAGCCGCGAAATACAACGTCTGCCGCACCCGGCGACCTGACGCCGCGATCATCGCGGCCGATACGCTGGTGTGGTTCGAGGGCCGTCTGATCGGCAAACCCGTCGACATCAAAGAGGCGGCGGCTTTCCTGCGCGCCTTCTCCGGTCGTGCACAGGTCGTCTACACCGGCCTGGCGATGGGGCTGCCGGGGGATGAGCCCGACCTGCGTGTCGAGGCTACGTCTGTCCGCTTCAAGCCGCTGACCGAAACGACGATCCAGACCTATCTCGAGCAGACGCGCCCGTTCGACCGCGCTGGCGCGTACGACATCGACGAGAACGGCGAACTGCTGATCGCCGGCACGAGCGGCTCCTACACCAACGTCATGGGCCTGCCCGAAGCCCCCGTACGCGACTGGCTAGCCGCGAACGGTTTCATTTGAGCGGATCAAGCCAATGCCGCACAGGCTAGGATTCGACCACCTGCTGCACCAGCGTCGTCTTACCCACCTGGCGCGGCCCTGCTAAGACCTGAATGAACCGGCGCGGCTCAGCCAGCCGCTCCGCAAGCACCGCCCCCTGCGTGCGCTCATAGGATTGAGTGTTTTTGCTCTCCATATTGAGTATTTTTACTCAATGTATTGAGTGTGTCAAGTGCCCCCCCAGAAATCTGTGCCCATCTGTGGATAGCATAGACGACCAGTACGGCAACAGGGCGGTGCGCAAAACATCGAAAAAAGATACGTGAAACATCTATCGACATCCGCACGATTCTCGGTTATTTTGAAAATGTTATGAACGGGCTTTCAATTATCGACGGGATGGTTATTGTGGTCTATGTGGCGTTCACCGCCGCACTAGCTTGGCTGGCATCGCGGCGACAGGGAAGCGCCGACGACTTTTTCACCGGCGGCAAAAGCATGAACGGCTTTGCAGTCGGACTCTCAATCTTTGCGGCTGCCTTTAGCGCCGCCGCCTTCGTGATGCTGCCGCGTGAGGGAGCTTACCGCAACTGGAGCATCCTCGCGGTCCTGCTCATGATCCCGCTGCTCATCACGCCGCTGCTCTGGTACGTCTTTGTGCCGCTCTACATGCGCCTGAGACTGCGTAGCGTGTACGAATATCTGGAGATTCGCTTTCATCCGCGTCTGCGCCGCTTGGGTGCGCTGCTCTTTTTCGGCTATGCCTTCGGTTGGCTGGGCAGCATGCTGTATACGCTGATCGTGATCCTCGATGCAATTCTCGGCTTGAGCCAGACCGCCTTTATGCTGACCCTGGTCGGCGTCGGAATCGTGGCCATCTTGTACGCCTGTTCCGGCGGCCTGAAGGGCATCATCTGGTTAGACGTGCTGCAGGCGATCACCCTCGGTGGATGCGTCATCGTGATCCTGTTGTTGGCCGTCGGCAGCGTGGACGGCGGTTTCGCGAAGGTTATCGAGATTGGTCACGCCCACCGCAAGTTCCAACTCGCGGATCTCTCCGCCGGCCTGACGGGGCAGACCAGCATCTGGTGGGTGTTGGCGCTCGGCCTCTTCGTCTACCTGCCCGGCTACACCACCTCGCAAATCACCGTGCAGCGTTATCTCAGCATGTCCGGCCGCAAAGAACTGCGCCGCGCTTTAGTGCTCAATGCGGTGGTCGCGACCGCCGTGTACTTCCTTTTCATCCTCACCGGTACCGTGCTCTTCGTTTATTACCAGCAGCGCGCTGGTGCCCTGCCGGCGCTGGCTAATCAGGACCAGATCCTGCCATACTTCATCGTGCATGATCTGCGCGTGCCGGGCATTGTCGGATTGATGTGTGCCGGTCTGCTTGCGGCGGCTCTGAGCACGCTGGATGGCGGCATCAACAGCATTGCCTCGGTGTTGACCTTCGATGTGCTGAACCGAAGCGAAACCTCGGTGCGCGCCAGTCGGCTGCTGACCACGTTAATCGGCGTAGGTGTCATCGGTGCCGCGCTGCTCGCGCCCCACATCGGCAAAAACTTTATCGATCAGATCACGGCGGTAGCCAGCACCTTCCTCGGATTGCTGCTGGGTGTTTACGTGCTGGGCATGTCCTCGCGCCGCGCCAACACCGGCGGTGCCGTGATCGGCCTGGCCGCCGGCGTGGCGGGCATCGCGCTGGTTCATCTCCATCCGGACATCCCGACCTGGTGGAGCGGTGCCTTCGCCTTTTTCCCGACCTTGCTGGTCGGATGGCTGGCGAGCGGGCTCTTCCCGCCGCCGTCGGCGGATCAGCAACGCGGGCTGTTCTTTCAAGGCCGGGACGCAGAAGAACCATCAACTTACAAAGGAACCATCAGTGAAGATTGAGCGCAGAAAACCGCTGACCGCAAAGGTCGGCATCGTCGGCGTGGGCCATCACACCTACTGGGCGCAGTTCGAGGGCCTGCTCGACGAAATGCACCGCAAGCTTGAGGTCTTCGACGGCAAAGTCAAAACGCACGGAGTGGAGACCGTCTGCTTCGGCCTACTCGACAATGCGGAGACCGCCTACGCGGCACTGCCCGCGATGAAGGCCGCCGACCTCGACCTGCTGTTCATCGACATGGTCACCTACGCCACCTCCTCCACCTTCGGCATCCTCGCGCGCGACCTGAATGTGCCGATCGTGCTGGTGGCACTCCAGCCGCTGCGCGCAATGCCGTATGAGACGGCCAGAACCTATATCCAGCTCTGCAACGACGACTTCTGCTCGGTGCCCGAGTTCACCGGCGTGGCGATCCGTATGGGACGCCCCGTGGCCGACGTGATCCTCGGCGTCCGCGAGAACGACCCGATCGCCGACGGCGAAATCGCGCGCTGGTGCCAGATTGCCAAGGTGCTGCACGACCTGCGGCGTGCGCGCATCGGGCTGATGGGCCACGTGCTGGAATCGATGTATGACATGCACGTCGATCCGACTGCCGTGACCGCGGCCTTTGGCTGTCACATCGCGCTGTGCGAACCGGACGAGATCCTCAAGCACTATCTGGCCGACGACCCGCCCGCGACCGAGGTCATGAAGCGGCGCATCCTCGATTTCTTCGACACGCCCGATCCGGTTTCCGACCCGATCACCACCAAGCTGACCGAAGGCGACCTTGATGTCGCCGCCCGCGCCGCCGTGGCGCTGGAAGCCTTTATCGCCGAGCGTAAACTCGACGGGCTCGCCTACTACTACGAGGCGTTGCCCGACACCCCGATGCGCGAGTTGGTCACCAACCTGATCGTGGGCAACTCGCTTTTGACCAGTGCGGGATTCCCGATGTGTGGCGAGTACGATTTGAAAAACTGCATCGCGATGATGATTATGGACCGCTTGGACATCGGCGGTAGTTTCGCCGAGTTCCATCCGATCGACTTCGACCGCGACACGGTGCTCGTCGGCCATGACGGGCCGCACCACCTCAACATCGCCTCGCGTAAACCGGTGTTGCGCTCACTCAAGACCTACCACGGCAAGCCCGGCAAAGGCGCGGGCGTTGAGTTCAACATCAAGGAAGGTCCAATCACGATGCTCTCGATCGGCGTCAAGGCAGACGGTCAGATGAAATTCATCATCGCCGAAGGCGAGTCTATGGCCGGGCCGATCCCGCCGACCGGCAACACCAACACTCACGGCAAGTTTCTACCTGACGTGCGCACCTTCCTGCTGCGCTGGGTGGCCGAGGGGCCGACCCACCACTTTGCCTTGGGTGTCGGCCACCACGCCGAAAGCCTTGTTAAACTTGCCAACGTGCTCAACATCGAAGCAGCGGTGGTCACCCCACAATTGCACACGGCTGACGCATCCAGTTTTCGACACACCCAAAAACAGGAGGTCCTACGATGAACACACACATAACACGCATCATGCTGGCCGCCGTCATGAGTGTCTGCGCACTCATGTCTGCCTTTGCTCAACAGAGCCAGACAACACGGCCCGAGATCGCCGTGATCTACTACCCGCACTGGCACCCCTACGACCACGGCAGTGCCTGGAAGGGCGAGGGCTGGACCGAATGGGAGTTTGTCAAGACCGCCGTGCCGCGTTTCCCCGGTCATGTTCAACCGCTCAAACCGACTTGGGGCTACTTCGACGAAAGCGACCCGGCGTGGACGGCAAAAGAGATCGATCTGGCCGCTGACAACGGCATCGACGTATTCGTCTATGACTGGTACTGGTACAGCGGCGTGCAAAACATGCAGGAGGCGTTAGAAAACGGTTTCCTCAAAGCGCCGAACCGCTCGCGCCTGAAATTCGCGCTGATGTGGGCCAACCACGACCGGCGCGACCAGTTCCGTCCAGAACACGGCCAGCCGCGCAACGTCTGGTTGCACTCGTTCCATTCGGAGAAGGATTTGCTGCGCATGATCGACTACTGCATCGAGCACTACTTCCGTGAACCCAACTACTGGCGCGTCAACGGGGGGCTCTTTTACAGCATCTTCCAAACGCACGAATTCGTGCGGCAGATGGGTGGTCCCGAGAAGACGTGCGCCGCGTTCCAAAAGGTCGACGCGCGCCTCCGCGCCGCAGGCCTGCCGCCGATGCACTGGAACGCGATGGTAGGCTCGCCTGCGCAATCCGCCGCTGCGAAAGAAGCCGGATTCCACAGCACATGCCGCTACAACGTAGCCTCAGCCCGCAAGGTCCGCGAGGACGGCACCGAGGATTACGCTGACGTCATGGAGGCCCACCGCGCACACTGGAAGAACATGCTCTCGGCCGACCTTATGAACATCCCGGTTGTCACGCGCGGCTGGGACTCATCGCCGCGCTGCCGCGCCGATGTGCCGTGGCCCTTCAAGCCCTTTGCCTACCCCTACTCCCCGATTGTCACCGGCGTGACCGCCGAACGCTTCGAACAGTTGCTACGCGATGCCGCGCAGGCGGTACGCGACGATCCCAAAGCACCGCCTGCCGTACTGATCAACGCCTGGAACGAGTGGACGGAAGGCCAGTTCCTGTTGCCCGAGGAGCACTATGGTACCGCGCACCTTGAGGCCGTCCGCAAAGTATTTGGAATTCGGAAGGAGTAACCTGAAACCCATCACCCGTCGAAAACGCAAGGAGCGAAGGACATGGTAAAAGCTTTGGTTGCTGCAGTCGTGTTGAAAGGAGCGTATCCGCTGTTGGTTACGCCCTACACGGAAAAAGCGGAACTGGATCACGAAATTCTGGTCCGAGAGGCGGAATACGTCGACGCGCAGGGCGTGGGCGGTGTGATCTGGCCGACGGCAAACGAAATCAACATTCTCGACGAGTTGGGCGAGTACGAGTCGGGACTGACCGCGCTTGCCGATCGCTGGGCAAAGGGCGGGATGAAGTCCCGGCTTACGGCTGTCTGCTGCGGAACCAACTCCGCTGCGGCGCTGAAACGGGTTGAGCTTTGGGACGCCATCGTGAGCAAGCGCGGCATTT
>DAOTMQ010000095.1:0-12718 GCA_035450385.1 Kiritimatiellia bacterium
TATGCGTGATGGTAGCGTTAGTGTGCAGTGGTGCGGATGAGCGCCCCTCTGTCCGATGGCGCGGCTTCAATCTGCTTGGGATGTTTATCAACCATGGACAGACCCCGCACTTTGAAGAAGAGGACTTCAAGCTCATCAGTGAGTTGGGCTTCAACTTTGTGCGGCTCCCGATGGACTATCGGTTCTGGATTAAAGACAAGGACTGGACCGTCATTGACGACGAACGGCTGGTGCCGGTGGATCAGGCGGTAGCGTACGGCAAGAAATACGGGTTGCATGTGCAGCTCTGCTTCCATCGCGCGCCGGGTTACACCGTGGCCAAGCCGCCGGAACCCCGCGACCTCTTCACCGATCCAGAAGCGCTGCGGGTCTGTTCGATGCATTGGGCGCATTTTGCGCGGCGCTACAAAGGCATTCCCTCCAGTGAACTGAGCTTCAATCTATTCAACGAGCCGGGCGATGTCTCCGAAGAGGCGTATGAGCGCGTTGCCACGGCGTTGGTCGCCGCGATTCGCGAAGTGGATCCTAAGCGCTTTATTGTCGCGGACGGTTTACGTTGGGGCGGACGCCCGGCAGAAAGCCTCTTTAAACTTGGTATTGGACAAGCCATGCGCGGGTATGCGCCGATGTCGATCTCGCACTACATGGCGAGCTGGGTCGGTACGCCTTCGGACGATCCGGTCTGGCCGCCGCCACAAGCGGTGAGCCCACTCTACGGGCCGGGCAAGAGGCCGTGGAATGTGCCGCTTGTCATTGAGCAGGTGCCGGCGGGCACGCTGTCCGTGCAGCCGGGCATGGTGTCGGGCAAGGTGCGGCTCTGTGTCGATGCTGACGGTACGCGCGTGCTCGACCAAGTGCTGGAGCCGCTTCAAGACGCGCCCGGCTGGACCAACGTGGTCTACAAGAGCGAGTGGAAGATCAATCAGGGACGTTGCGTGAGCACCTTCAACGCCACGTTGCCGCGTGATGTGCGTCGGTTGCTGATCAGCCTGCCGGAGGGCGACTGGGCGCAACTTTCAAAACTTACGCTGACCGGTCGTGACGGTCAGACCGCCATCATGCCCTTTGAACAGACGTGGGGCCGCACGAATGAGTTGTTCCGTTTCGCGGGGTTCGGCCCAGGCAAGGGATTTCAATCCGCGCAGGGCCGTCTGGACGGACCTGCCTACTTGAAGAGGACATTGATGGATGCGTGGCAGCCTGCGTTTGATGCCGGTGTCTTCACAATGGTTGGCGAATTCGGCTCCTACAACAAAACGCCGCACGCGCTGGTACTGGTCTGGATGGAAGACTACCTGCGTCTCTGGAAAGAGCGGAATCTCGGCTGGGCGCTCTGGAACTTCCGCGGCTCGTTTGGCGTGCTCGACAGCGGCCGCGAGGATGTAGAGTACGAGCCGTTTCACGGCCATCAGCTCGACCGCAAGATGCTTGATCTGTTGCTGAAGTTCTAGGGCTGTAAGGCTGTGAGACCGTGAGGCAGTAAGTTCGCTCCGCCGTCTTAACTCCCTACAGCCTCACAGCCTTAACACCAACGCCGACTACTTGAACTCTTTGATCCGCAGATTGCGGTACTGAATCTTCATCGGCGGCCCGGCATGCATCTGCAGGGTGATGAAGCCTTTCGTTGGCATCATCGCGGGCCGATGGTCGGTCAACTCGCAGGTCTTGATACCGTTGACGAAGAGCGTCATCGTCGGGCCTTTGGCGATGATGGTGTATTCGTTCCAGTCATCCCGCTTGAAGACCCGGTTGCCCAGCTCCTTGGCATCGGCAAAGCGGTCGACGGTCTTCTTGCCGTCAGCCGCGATCGTGACCTTGGCGCCGCGCTCGCCGACCAGATGCTGCTTGGGGTGATAGAGGAAGCCGACGTAGTTGCCGCCGCCATCCATGTCGGCCTGATAGCCGCTATCGCCAAACTCCTGATCAAGTGCGCGGAGTTGGATGCCCGAGTTGGCCGTGGGGCTGAGCTTAAACTCGGCGCGCAGTTCAAAGTTAGCGGGCTGACTGGCGGTATAGATCAAGTGGCTGTTCTTTTTGCACGGCTTTTCTGTAGAACTCTGAGCCTGCAAGATGCCGTCCTTAACCTCCCACCAACCATCGCCGCCCTTCCAGTTTTTCAGGCTGACACCATCGAACATCGGCGTGAATCCCTTCTCCGCCATAAGTCCCTGCGTGGCCTTGATGGATGCGGCAAGCAGCGCTTTGTCTTCATCACGCAACGTCCAGGCCTGCGCCTGTTCGAGACGCGCGAGCTGCGTCTTGAGCGGAATCGTGAAGCTCTGTTCAAGCTGGCGCACGAAGCCGCGCAACGCCAGAATCTTCAGGCGGTCGCTCGGTGCGTTCTGCGCAAAGTTTGCGGCATCCTCAAGCGCGTCGGGTGTCCGCCAGTCTGCCAGTGCGCGGATGGCGGCCTCGCGCAAGGGAGCGTCGGTCGTCTGCTTGGAGGCGGCACGCGCCACGGCGAGTCCTTGATCGTTGCCGAGCGAGGTCAGCACTTGGAAGAGCGCCAGTTTTTCTGCGCCGGCAGCGCTGTCATAGGCAGCTTGGATCGGGGTCATCGCTGACGGCAACAGCGTGACGCCACTCAGATGAACCGAGTCGTTTTCACGCACCTGCACGCTCTTTTCCACACCGTCAAAGGTGTAGACCATGCGCAGCGTCTTGACCTTGCCCGGCGCGGGGTCTTCACTAAAGCCGTCCCGCTTGCAGAGTCGCCCCGAGGACTGGATGGTGATGGAGCCCGCGTCCACCAGCTTCTGAACGTTGTCGGTGACATCCTTGACCAGTTCGTTCTCGAAGCTGCCATACACGGCGCTATGGATCACGGTCTTGCCGGCGCGGGGCCGTGCGTAACGGGTACAGAGTGATGACAACGCACGTATCGCGGTCTCGCTCTGCGGGGTCTTTTTGATTACGGTTAGTAGCGCGGGAATCTCCTTGTCGCTGCCGAGGTCGCCCAATCCTCTGACGGCGGCGTCGAGAACCTTCGCATCGCCGTCGTTGGTGAGCTTGACCAGCGCCGGGACAGCCACTGCCATGCGGCGGCGCATCGCCATGTCAATGCCGGCCAGCCGCGTTGCGGCATCGCCGTCAGCCATCATGCCCAGCACAGCGTCATCAGCCGCCTTGCCGGCAAATCCCATGATCTCATTCTTGGCGGCGTTAGCGATCGTACCGTCAGCATGCTTGGCCAGTGCCATCAGCGGCGGCAGAGCGGCCGGGTCATCAAGGGTGGCCAACGCGGCAGCGGCGGCCAGACGGTTCGCAAGCGTGACCTTCTCGTCCTTGGCCAGGGCGGCCAATGCGGGCACAGCGGCCTTGTCGCCACGCAGACCAAGCACTTTGGCTAGACGCGTTTGGACGGTTGGATGTTTGGCCAGCGCGGCGGCGAAAGTTTGCGTGGCTTTCGCGCCCTTGGGCGTATCGAGCACTGCGCGCAACGCGGCGTCAACAGTATCACTGTTGGTTGCGCCGATCGCTTCCTGCCAGAGTGCCAGGCCGGCGTCGCCGCCGGTTACGATCGCGCCGCGCAGGGCTGCATCACGCACAGCCGGCGAAGCCGCTGATGTGGTGCTGCGCAGGTCGGCATAGCAGGCTGCGGCGCGGGCCGCATCGGTGCAGGCCAGCTTTCCTGCGCCGTTGAGATATGCCACCGCCACGTCGGGCGACGTGTTGAGTTTGGCTTTAAGCGCAGCCATCGCCTCGGGCGTCGCCAGTTTGCCCAGCGACTGCACGGCGGCTGCGGCAACCGCCTTGTCGGCATCGGTCATGCGGCTGATGAGCACGGTGACCGACTGCGCGTTGCCGCGGTTGCCCATCGATTGCAACACGCCCACAAGCGCGGGGCCGGAGAGCTTGCCCGCCGCTTCGCACAGCGTGGTCTCGACGGCGGGGTCGGAGATCATCTCCAGCCCGTAGCGCGCTGCGTGGCGCAGGTGCGCCTTGTCGCTCGACAACAGCGCAGCCAACGGCGCGATGGCCGTTTTCGTGCCGCACCAGCCGAGGTTTTGGCAGGCGGTGACCTTATCATTGTCAGTGGTGTCAGCTTTCTGGATAACCTCGATCAACTTGGCTTCATCCATCAGGATCGCTTTATCCAACTCGGCACGCACGGTGAGACCGGCCGCTAAGGCAAGAAACAACAGAACATTTTTTTTCATTTTTTGCATCCTCGATCGTGTACCGTTACCGTTTAACAGATCTGCCAGCCTTCGCGGGCGGCACGCGAACGCAGGCGGTTGGCCTGCTCGTCGTTGACAAATTCTTCCTTCACCGGATCCCAGGTGAGGTCGCGCTTCAACCACTGCGCGATGTTCGCGCAGTGCACGGTGCTCATTGAGCGGTGCGTGAGCGTTGGACTGGCCACCGCGA
This sequence comes from Kiritimatiellia bacterium, assembly GCA_035450385.1. Taxonomy (GTDB): domain Bacteria; phylum Verrucomicrobiota; class Kiritimatiellia; order RFP12; family UBA1067; genus DUPH01. Next base: position 4,372 of record DAOTMQ010000095.1, read on the forward strand.
CCGTACGGTTTTTGACACTGGCGAAGAAGTCTTTCATGTGGCCGACCAGATGCCCGGTACGGGTCAGGTAGTCCTGCAGGATCTTGTTGTAGTCCGCCAGCATCGCCGGGTTGGAGACCTCCGGGCGCGCATAGCCGTCGGCGCACGCGCACCAGCCTTCGCTACCCACGTAACGTATGCCGCAGGTGCCGCGCCAGCCCTCCTGCTTCTGGATCATAGTGACACCGTTGGCAAACGGCATTTCCATACCGTCCGCTGTGGGGGTCGGCACGTACGGATAGCGGATAGGGGAGGTGTCCTGCATGCCAAGTGCGTCATGGCACTGCGCGAAGGTATGCGAACCCCACTCACCGATCACGCTGGTGTAGAAATCGTGCTGGTGGTGCCAGCCGCCGTGTACGTAGGACTTGTTGTACGGACGCCAGGGACAGGGGCCCAGCCAGCGGTCCCAATCCAGTTCCTGCGGATCGGGCAGCGGCTGCTCCGGAAGCCACTCGCGGTTCATGTTGACGTTGCCCCACGGCGCGAGATGCGCGTAGACCGTTTTGACTTCGCCCAGACGGCCGAGACGCAGGAGTTCGTTACAGACGATGAAATTTGCCTCGCTGAGGCGCTGCATGCCGGCCTGATAGACACGGCCGTACTCACGTGCGGTGCGCACGACGACCTGCCCCTCGGCAATGGTCATTGTGGCCGGTTTCTCAGTGAAGACATCCTTGCCCGCACGCATGGCGCGGATCGAGATCGTGGCGTGGAGCCGGTCACTGGTGGCCGTGATGATCGCGTCGATGTCCGGGCGCGCCAGCACATCCATCATCTCGATGTAGGTCTTGCAGTCTTGATTACCGTAATGTTTGTCGGTCATGGCCTTGACCGTATCGCGCCGATCGCGGCGGACGTCACAGATCGCCACGAACTGAGCTTGGGCGTCCGGCAGGATCCAACTCCGCAGATCGCCCATACCGCGCCCGCCCAAACCGATGCCGGCCATGACGATACGCTCGCTTGGCGCCACCGCGCCATTCAATCCTAACGCCGACCCCGGCACGAGCGTCGGCATGGCAACTGCCGCAACGCCCGCCTGGGCCATCCCCCTCAGAAACTGCCGCCGGCCAATGCCTTGCCGTCCTGATTTCGACTGCCGATCCCTCATCTTCGTTCCTCCCTAATTGGTTAACTGATCGTTCCTCAGTCCTCTTACAATCCGCAACAATACACTATCCATAATACGCCGATCTTCCGCATCTGTCTTGTAAAGCGCCCCTAAAAATGTGTACACTATAAGCATGAATCCGGAAACACTCCAGAAACGATTCCTTGCGCAGATCGGGGATTTGGCCTCGATCCGCCGACTGCTTGACCTGCTGCCGGATGTCGGGTTCTTCATGAAGGACAAACATGGGCGCTTCATGTTGAACAATCAGCGGGCCTGCCAGTTCTGCAACGCGGAAAACGAACAACAGACGATCGGCAAGACCGATTACGATTTCTTTTCCAAGGACCGCGCCGATTTTTATGTCCGCGGCGACCACGAGGTGATGGAGAGCGGTGTCCCGGTCATTAACCAGATCGCGCCCGCACCCGAACATTCGGACCGTCTGATGATCCATTCCAAGTTTCCGCTCTACGACAAACAAGGCCGCGCGATCGGAGTCGTGGGGTTTCACCGCATCATCGATGACCTGCGCGACACGCCCCGCTGGCACGGGCGCTTTGCACAGGTCGTGACGCACATCCACAAGTATTACGGGCAGAATCTTGAAATGAAGAAGCTGGCTCAGTTGGCCGGCGTGTCGCAAAGTCAGTTCGAGCGTCGCTTCAATCGCATCTTCGGCACCACGCCCTACGAATACCTCCTGCGCGTGCGTATCACGGCTGCGCGTGCCCTGCTGGAAACGACCGAGCGGACAATCGCGGACATCGCCTGTGAGACCGGCTTTTACGACCACAGCCACTTCACGCGTACCTTCAAGCGGGTCGTGGGACTTTCTCCCGGCCGCTACCGCAAGCAACATCTTGATGCCGGATTGTGAGGTTCTGTGACCACCCCGCTTACCCGTTATCTCGAACTCATCCCGCACATCGGTGCCGGGCGCGCCCGCGCTTTGCAACGTGAAGGATGTCTCTGTTGGCGCGACCTGCTGGATGCCTCGCGCCCGCTCGCCGGACTTGATCCGACGCTCTGGGACACCGCGCGTGCTGCCGCCGAAGCGGCGCAACGCGCACTCGAGGCCGACAACGCCACCTACTTCACGACGCGGCTTCCGCCCCGCGAGCAGTGGCGTGTGCTCGTCCAATGGCTCGACCGCGCTTCGTTCTTCGACATTGAAACCAGCGGGCTTGAGGCCGACAGCATTGTCACGCTGATCTGTTGTTACCATCGGGGCCAGTCACTCTGTTTTCTGGCCGATGAAAACCTTGATGATTTCTTGGAGTTGCTCGATGAAGTCCAACTGCTGGTCTCGTTCAACGGATCGAGCTTCGATGTGCCGCGTGTGCTCGACCGCTTCCACATTCCTCAATTGCCCTGCGCCCATGTGGATCTGCGCTGGCTCTGCCATCACGCCGGTTGGCGCGGTGGCTTGAAGGCGATCGAGTGCGCACTCGGCATGCGGCGTCCGCCGGATCTCGAAGGCCTCGGCGGCGCGGAGGCGGTCTGGCTCTGGCAGACGTGGCGCGACCACCAAGACGTGAAGGCGCGCCGCACACTGAAACGTTACTGCACGGCCGATACCGTCACGCTCTACATGCTGGCCGCCCATCTCTGCCGTCACCACGGTGCCGACGTGACGTTGCCGGTGGAGGCCGATCTTTGGGATGCGGTTCATGCGGCATTGCCGGACCTAGGCCGCCCGGACGTCTGCGCTGAGTTTGCCGATCATGCACAGGCGGTGGCCGAGCCGCCACCACCCAAACCCGCGCCCGCACCGGTTGTCGCGGCCGACCTCTTCTCCATCGCGCAAATGGTCGGCGGCATGACCGATGGTCTGTCGCGCGCGGAAAAGCAGGCGCGGCTGCGCGAACGCTGGCGTGCCTTTCGGACGGAATGAATTTTTTTTCGTTCGGGCTTGACCCCCCTTTGTCGATCCCCTATAGTTACGGTATGGTAATGATCGGTTTGATACTTGGCGTCGTCTGACGGGTCTGGGGGATTCTCTTGGTGCGCGTCATGCCGTGTTGATCTGATGCGCGGGAGAACCCGAGGGTGCGTGGAACGCCTGGTGAACATCACAAAAGGAGGACGAAAGTGGCTACACCAGTCAATGAGGTTCTGATGAGGAAAGGGCGCGAATTCATAACCATTGCCCCGTCGGCAACGGTGTTCGAGGCCGTTCAACTCATGGATGCCAAAAACATCGGATCCCTCATCGTGCTCAACGCGCAGGGGAAGATCGCCGGCATCTTTGCCGAGCGCGATTGCTTCCGCAAAGTGATTTTGGCGGGCAAATGGCCCCAAGATGTACAGATCAAGACGGTAATGACTAAAAAGGTCATCTATGTCACCCCAGATATGACGGTGGACGAGTGCATGGCCTTAATGACGGAGACGCGCATCCGTCACGTGCCGGTGTTGGATCAAGACGAGAAGATTCTGGGGATCATCTCGCTCGGCGATCTGGTGAAGTTCGTGGCCTCTGAGCAGGACGCGATGATCCGGAACCTCGAAAAGTACATCGAGGGTTCGCTTTAACCCGTTCCTGTCCAGACGGAGGCCGTCCAGCCGACTCGTTTGAGTGTGCGCTAAGGCAGGCACGGACGGCCTCCTCTTAGGTAAACCGCCCCCTGCGGGGCATTGGAGGCCACCATGACTGAATTGAACGCAACGGTCGCGTCTTGCGACTGCGCGTGTGATGATGCAGTTTCAGAAGAGGAACTGAACGCGCGCCTCGATGAGGTGATCTGCGAATATCGTGACAAGCCCGGCGGGCTGATTCCCGCCTTACAGACCGCGCAAGCCCTCTTGGGTTATCTGCCCGAACCGGTCATCCGCAAGATCGCGGACGGGTTCGGCAAACCCATCAGTGAAGTCACCGGCGTGGTGACCTTCTATTCCTTCTTTACGCTCCACCCGCGCGGGAAATTCCTGGTGCGCGTCTGCTTGGGAACGGCCTGTTATGTGCGCGGCGGCAAGGAGGTGCTCGACGCACTGAAAAAGAAGCTGGCCATCGATGTGGGTGAGACCACGCCCGACCGGCTCTTCTCGCTGGAGGTGGGCCGTTGCTTCGGCGCGTGCGGCATGGCACCGGTGGTGATGGTGAACGAAACGGTTTACCAGCGCGTCAAACCCGCCCGCGTGGGTGAGTTAATCAATCAGATCATGGCCGATGCCGGCATCACCGGAGAAGAAAAGGAGACGGCATGAAATCCCCCGCATTAAAGAAGATCGGGAACGTGGCCGCCCTGAAGGCCATGCGTGATCAAGTGTGTTCTGGCAAGCCGAACCGCGCAGACGGCGCACAGCGCCAAATCCTGATTTGCTTCGGCGGCAGTTGCTTGGCCTCTGGTGCCAAGGAGGTTCGCGATGCGCTGCGCGATGCGTTGGCGCAAGAGGGGCTGGCCGATGAGGTCGCCCTGGTTGAAACCGGTTGCATGGGGCCGTGCGTGATCGGACCGGTCATCATGGTGGGCGAAGACCGCACCTTCTATCAGGGGGTCAAACCCGAGGACGCGGCGGAGATCGTCGCCACGCATCTGCGTGACGGTCGCCGTGTCGAACGGTTGCTGGTCACCGACTCCTCCGGCGCGACGCCCGCGCCGTGCCGCGACGACCTTGACTTTTTCAAGCGGCAGACGCAGGTCGTGCTGCGCAACTGCGGCTGGATCAACCCTGAAAAGATCCAGGAGTACATCGGTCGCGACGGGTACGCGGCACTGGCCAAGGTGCTGACCGAGATGACGCCGGAGGCTGTGATCGAAGAGATGAAAGTCTCCGGTCTGCGCGGTCGCGGCGGCGCAGGCTTCCCGACCTGGCGCAAATGGCACCTTGCCAGCCAGACGCCGGAGGGCATGCGCTATGTGCTGTGCAACGCCGACGAGGGCGATCCCGGTGCCTACATGGACCGCAGTGTGCTGGAGGGCGACCCCCACAGCGTGATCGAGGGCATGGCGATCGCGGCGTACGCTATCGGCGCGCCGCAGGGCTACGTCTACGTGCGGGCCGAATATCCGCTCGCAGTCGAACGCCTGTCGCACGCGATCGACGAAGCGCGCACCTGCGGCCTACTGGGCAAAAAGATTTTGGGCAGCAAGTTCTCATTCGATCTGGACATCCGTATGGGGTCCGGCGCTTTTGTGTGCGGCGAGGAAACCGCGTTGATCGCCTCCGTGGAAGGCAAGCGCGGTGAGCCACGCCCGCGTCCGCCCTATCCCGCGCAAAAGGGGCTGTGGGAGCGCCCGACCGTGCTCAACAATGTGGAGACGTATGCCAATGTCGCTCCCATTCTGCTGAACGGCGGCGCGTGGTATGCCGCGATGGGAATGCCCCGGAGCACGGGCACCAAGGTGTTCGCCCTGGCCGGCGCCGTGCGCAATACCGGACTGGTCGAAGTGCCGATCGGCACGCCGCTGGGCGAGGTCATCTACGACATCGGCGGCGGCATCCCCAAAAACCGCCACTTCAAGGCGGCTCAGATTGGCGGTCCCTCAGGCGGTTGCATCCCACGCGAGAACCTGAATGTGCCGTTGGATTATGAGGCGCTCGCCGAGCTTGGCGCGATCATGGGATCCGGCGGATTGATCGTGATGGATGAGGACACCTGCATGGTGGACGTCGCGCGCTTCTTCATTGAGTTTGTGCAGGAAGAGTCGTGCGGCAAGTGCGTGCCGTGTCGTGTCGGGACCCGGCGCATGCTGGAAATCCTTGACCGCATCTGCGCCGGCCAAGGCGAAGAGGGGGACATCGAGCGCCTGATCGAGTTGGGCGAGTTCATCAAGACGTCATCGCTCTGTGGACTCGGACAGACCGCGCCGAATCCGGTGCTCTCGACCATCCGCCACTTCCGGCAGGAGTACGAGGAGCACATCCGCGACCGCCACTGCCGCGCCGGCGTCTGCGCCGGGCTGGTGCGCGCGCCGTGCCTGAGCGCCTGCCCTGCGGGCGTCGACGTGCCCGGCTTCGTTTCGCTGGTAGGCGACAAGCGTTATGCGGAGGCACTGCGGCTGCACCGCGAGCACAACCCCTTCGCCTCGGTCTGCGCGCGCGTCTGCTTCCATACGTGCGAAGAGAAGTGCCGCCGCGCGTCGCTCGACGAACCGGTCGCGATCCGTGCGATCAAGCGCTTCATGGTCGATCAAGAGGTCACCATTCAGGTGCCGGAGGTACGCGAAAACGCGGCCAATGCGGCCCGCAAGATCGCGATCATCGGCGCGGGTCCCGCCGGTCTCTCCTGCGCCTTCTTCTTGGCGCGGATGGGCTACAAACCGACGATCCTCGAATCCGAACCGCGCCCCGGCGGCATGCTGGTGCAGGCGATCCCGGCCTACCGGCTGCCGCGCGAAGAGTTGGCGCGCGAGGTGCGTATGATCGAAAACCTCGGCGTGTCGATCGAGACCGGGCGTAAGTTGGGGAGCGATTTCACGCTCGCCGATCTGAAGGAGCAGGGCTATGACGCGGTCTTCCTGGCCGTCGGCGCGCCGCTGGGCGTGTCGCTGAATATCCCCGGCGCGACGGCACAGGGCGTGACGGAAGCCATGTCGTTCCTGCGCCACTACAACATCCGCGGCTCCGTGCCGGTCGGCAAGCATGTGGCGGTGATCGGCGGCGGCAATGCCGCGATCGATGCCGCGCGCACGGCGGTGCGGCTCGGCGCGCGCAGTGTGACGGTCGTTTACCGCCGCACGCGCGAGGAGATGCCGGCCTATGCCGAGGAGATCGACGAGGCGTTGCAAGAGGGAATCATCCTGCGGACCTTGGTGCATCCGGAGTCGTTTGTGGTCGATAACGGCTTTGTGACCGGCCTGCGGCTGCGCCCGATGCATCTGGGTGAGTTTGACCGTTCGGGGCGCAGACGTCCCGAAAGCGGCGACGATGCGTGCGAAATTCTGCCGGCCGATCAGGTGATTGTGGCCATCGGCCAGGCGCTGGACAAGGAGGCGCTGGCCGGAGGAGTCGAAATAGAATACAACGAACGCGGCTGGATCAAAGCCGATCCGCGCTCCGGCGCGACCTCGGTGCCGTGGCTGTTTGCGGGTGGCGACGCTGTGATCGGCCCCTCCTCCGTGGTGGAGGCGATCGCCGCCGGCGAACGTGCAGCAGTCGCGATCGACGCCATGCTCACCGGTGAGACGCACGCCTTCTGGCGGGGCTATCAAGATGCCGGCGCGACCTTCGATCCTAACGCAGACCCCGTGCCCTACGCCCGGGAACGCCTGCCCACGATCGCGCTGGAAAAACGGCGTCAGAACTTCAACGAGGTCGAGCAGCCGTGGAATGAGAGCACCGCACTGCGTCAGGCTAAACGTTGCCTGCGCTGCGACTACGGCAAACAACCCTGCGGCTTAGAACACGCTTAATCCGGAGAGACACTCATGGTCAACCTGACAATCAATCTGCAAAAAATCCAAGTGCCGGAGGGTACTACGATCCTTCACGCCGCCCGACAGATCGGCGTGAAAATCCCCACGCTCTGCAATCTGGAAAACCGCGAGGCGATCGGCGCATGCCGGGTCTGCCTGGTGGAGGTCGAAGGCGCCCGGACGCTCGTGGCGGCCTGCTCGACGCCCGTCAACGAGGGTATGGTCGTGCGGACCCACAGTGCCCGTGCACGGGCAGCGCGGCGGCAGGTGGTCGAACTGCTGCTTTCTGAGCATGACGGCAACTGCCAGACCTGCGATCGCGGCGACGACTGCGAACTACGTGCGCTGGCCGCCGAAATGGGGATCGAGTGCGTGCCCTTCGAGGGGGTCAGGGCCCGTGCGCTGCTCGATGATTCGACACCCGCGCTGGTTCGCGACAACGCCAAGTGCATCAAGTGCCGACGCTGTGTCACGATATGCGGTGAGGTGCAGGGCGTCGGGGCGCTTTTCCCGCAGGGACGCGGTTTCCAGACGGTTGTGGGACCGGCCTTCACGCGCCACCTCGACAGCGTGGCGTGTGTGCAGTGCGGCCAGTGCGCCGCGATCTGCCCCGTCGGTGCGATCGTCGAGAAAAACAGCATCGCTGAGGTCTGGCAGGCGCTGGAGGATCCGACCAAGCATGTGGTCGTGCAGACCGCGCCCGCGATCCGCGCCGCGCTGGGCGAATGCTTCGGCTACCCGCCCGGCACGCGCGTCACTGGCAAGATGGCCGCCGCGTTGCGCCGGCTCGGCTTTGACGGGGTGTTCGACACCAACTTCACGGCCGATCTGA
>DAOTMQ010000096.1:0-12658 GCA_035450385.1 Kiritimatiellia bacterium
ACAGCGGCGAATACGTGGCACAAGACGTAGCGGAGTTCGAGACAGACTTCGCTGAACATGCGACACGTGTCTTTGTCGTCGAGTGATTGATTTTACCGCGAGCCGCCGAAGCGAAACTGTCGGAAATCATGTCTAAAAAACGCATCCCGCTTTTCATCAGAAACGTACAATCTTCGTACACCCCTGTCACTAGCCGATTACCATGCCCCCAAAAAACCTTTGTACCCTTGGTGCCCTCGTCGTATACTTGCGGTCGTGTTTCGGGGTTTGCGTTCTTCATCCGCGTCTGAAAGGAACACCGTCATGAAAAAACAGAATTGGAACAGAATCCTCACCGCGCTTTTCATCGCCTTTGCAATAACAGCCAGCGCCGACCCCATCGGGGTGACGGTGAACAGCGTCCACCTCAACGACGACGCCTCGATCGACGACCCGAACTGGTCGTACGACTCGCCAACCGGCATCCTCAGGTTTCACGGGCCGGGCAACTTCATGGTCTCCGGCACCAACACGGCAGGCAAGGCGCGCATCGTCATCCCGAACGGCGTCACGAACACGGTCAGGATCTGGAACCTGAACCTCCAGACGCCCGGCGACGGCCAGTGCATTTTCGCGCTGGAGGCGAACGCCTCCGTCTCGCTCATCCTCAAGGGTACGAACACGCTGGCCTCGGGGAAGGATCGCGCCGGCATCGAAGTCCCGACGGGCGCGTCGCTCTCGATCGCCCGTTCATCGGTCGACCCGGTGGACAGGCTGATCGCCACGGGCGGCGACAACGGCGCGGGCATCGGCGGCGGCAAGAACGGCGACGGCGGCACGGTGATCGTTAACAGCAGCATGGTCCAGGCCACCGGCGGCAGCAACGGCGCGGGCATCGGCGGCGGCAACGGCGATGGCGGCACGCTGATCATGAACGGCGGCACGGTCCAGGCCACCGGCGGCAGCAACGGCGCGGGCGTCGGCGGCGGTAATGGTGGCAATGGCGGCACGGTGACCATCTCCGGCGGCACGCTCTTCGCGCAAGGCAAGAACGGCGGCGCGGACATCGGCAAGGGCAGCAATGGCACCGCTTCCGGCGCTAACACCTTTACCGGCGGCGCGGTCCACCTTGCGAACAACAGCATCTCCGTCGCCCCCACGGACGGCGCGAACCACGTCTGGCGCATGACGGTGACGAACCTCACGCCCTACGCCTCAATCGTCGTCACCGGCCTCGCCCCCTACGGCATGAACGACCTCGTGGCCGACAGCACCGGCAAGCTCCACCTCTGGCTGCCCAACGGCAGCTACAGCTTCACGGCAGGCGGCGGCAACTACGCCGCAGCCATCAACAATGCGAACGCCACGGCGGCCTTGTCGGCGATGGCGCCGCCGTCCGCAGGCGCGTACCTCACCTTCTCCAGCGCGGCTCCCTTCACGATCACGCCGCCGCAAAAGACGTGGAACGGGACGCTGTACTGGTCCACCGACACGACGTTCTGGTCCGTCTTCACCGCCAGCGGCGCCACCGCCGCGCCCGACAACGGCGCCGGGGAGCACAAGCTCCACCTCTGCGGATCAGGAAACACGTACATCACCGGCAGTTCCACGTCATCCCCCTGGCTCATCACCGCCGACAACCCGGTCGCCTGCTCCGGCAACCTCGAAACCCTGCTCGACCATGCGACGGTGGCCGACGGCGAGCATCCGACAATGGCGTCCTGCTGCTTCGCGTACCTCTTCAGGGACTGCGCGGCGCTCGCCAGTACGCCGTCGCTCCCGGCCACGAACCTGGCCAACCACTGCTACTACAACCTGTTCAACGGCTGCACGAGCCTGACGAGCGCGCCGGAACTGCCGGCCACGATACTGCCCGAAAGGTGCTATAATGGCATGTTCAACGGCTGCACGAGCCTGGTGCAGGCACCGGTATTGCGCGCCACGAATCTGGCTGAATCCTGCTACGGCTACATGTTCTACAAATGCTCCGGCCTGACGAGCGCGCCGGCACTGCCCGCCACCACGCTGGCCGACTACTGCTACCACCGCATGTTCTACGGCTGCACGGGGCTGACGAGCGCGCCGGCACTGCCCGCCACCAATCTGGCCGACTACTGCTACAATCGCATGTTCTACGACTGCACCGGCCTGACGACGGCGCCGACGCTGCCGGCGACGACGCTGGCCGAAAGGTGCTACGAGTACATGTTCCGCAGTTGCACGAAGCTGACGCAAGCCCCGGCGCTCCCGGCCACCAATCTGGCCGACTACTGCTACGCCAACATGTTCAACCGATGCACGGGACTGACCCGCGCACCGGCACTGCCGGCCACGAATCTGGCCGAAAGGTGCTACAACGGCATGTTCACCTCCTGCACAGGGCTGACGAGCACACCGGCACTGCGAGCCACAACACTGGCGCCCTACTGCTACTACTACATGTTCCAAAGCTGCACGGGGCTGACGAGATTGCCGGATCTGCCGGCGACGAATTTGGCCAATTCCTGCTACCGCTACATGTTCTACAAATGCACGGGCATCAGGCTGAACACGAATGGCCTCGGAATGGCGTGGAGCATCCCGACCAACGCGGTGGAAGCAACAGATTGGAATCTCAACATGTTTGAAAGTACGAGCGGCACCTTCAAAGGTGCCCCAGTGATCGGCACCACGTACTATCTCGCGTCAGGCCTTCCCGCCACGCCGGCCTTCGCCGCGGACGGAACGGGATTCGCCATCGGCGACGGCACGGCCACCATCAAGATCGCCAACGCCGAAAGCGGCATCTGGTACACGGTCTACAAGGTGGACGATCTCACCCAGACAAACTGGACGAAGGTCGGCGACAGCATCCAAGCGACAGGCAGCGAAGTCGTTTTCACGATAACTCGCGACGAGACGGTGCCCCGCCGCTTCTTCAAGGTGGTGGCCAGTTTCACAGCGCCTTAGGCGCTGTGAAGCGTGGAGGTAATAGGCAATCTTAACCCCTAAATCTGCGCACAGCGCGGGCGCGGAAGTCAGCGGGAGCCGGGCGTAAAAAGGACCGCGAAGGAGAGCGCACCGGAGGCTGGTGCGACCGCCTCGAAGCCGACCATCACGGTGCCGCGGTTGGGCGAGTCCCATTCGTTGGGCGGACGGGCGGTTTCGTAGGTTTTCCAGACGGTTGCGGGATCGTGCAGTGCGCTGAGACGGAGACGCTTTTTGCTTTCGCTAAGTGTCAGCGTGCCGGTGCGTTCGGGACCGGGCGTGGCGCGGGTCACCATGCCCCAGCGTACGGTCACGCCGGGCCGCAGCCCTTCGAGGGTGTCGGTCAGCCGGTATGTGCCGTTCGCAAGCAGCGTGCCGGCGCGTATCACTTTTGATGCGTTCGTATAGACCGGTGTGAGGTCGAGCACGGCTTCGGATTCAGGCCCTTCTCGGAATGAGCGGACCAGCGCCTTGCCTTTGGCGAGTTGGAGTTGGCCGTCGATCACCAGCGTGTTGTGGCTGAGGTTGTTCAGACGGAAGATGCGCCAGCGGTCGGCATCCTGTGCGCTGCTCCAGAGCTTCATGCCGCGTGACTCGATGCCGTGGTAACCTTCGGCACCGAGATCGTAGGCCCAGCGGACCCCTTCGGCGTCGAGCACAAACGAACCGGCGTCCATGTGGCCGTGGGGTCCGGAGGGCGAACCGGCCTTCAGTCCGACGAACAGCGCGGTTCGGTTGTCCCAGGTGGTGCGCTGGATGGTGATAGGGACGGGGCCTTCCGAGTGCCAGGTGAGCGGCGCGCGCGGTGTGATGCCTTCCGGAACGGGACGCAGCCAGAACAGCGAGAAGGCGAAGAGGCGGTCGGCGCTTCGGCCCGACGTGGTGGGACGTGCCGCGCAGTAGCGCAGGAAGGCTTCCTTTTCAAAGTAGGCGAGCAGGTCGGGGCGGTCGAACCGCTTGGCGAACCACCAGGTGGCGCAGTCGGTGCTGCGCCGCATGCCGCCATCTGCGTAGTTGAAGGTCATGCCGGAGGGACCGGTCACGAGGTCGAGATAATCGGCGGTGGCGGTGAAGCCGGGGAGGGCGGTCAGACCGAAATCGGAGCCGAGCACACCTTCGAGCAGCGCGATGGCCAGCACGTTGAAGTCGGTGCCGTACGACCAGTATCCCGGGCCTTCGGGATAGCAGCCTTTGGGTGCGAAGGCGCGCATGGAGCGCGGCAGGTTCACGATGGCACGGTGCGTGATTTCGGCGGCGAGCGCGGCGTCGCGCTCTTGCAAGGCCAGCGCGGCGGCGAGCATGCCGGCGTGGCAGACTTGTCCCCAGTTGTTGCTGGCTCTGACCCAGCCGGTGTGTTTGAGCGAGGTGCGCAATCCCTTTTCCATGAGAGCGGCGGCCAGCGTGTCGCGTGTCGCGGGGTCGAGATCGTGATACAGCCAGTCGTAGCCGACGGCCAGCGCGAGGGACATTTCGGCCACGTCGAGAAAGTGCGAGGGATTCCAGTCGGTGAAGGCGGCTGCGGCCAGCAGTTCGGCGGCGCAGCGGTCGCGGTATGCGGGGGTGCCTTTGAGACGGTAGGCCATGGCGAGGGTGGAGACGCGGTAGAGGACACTGCGCGAAACACCGAGCAGACGACGCCCTTCCATCTCGCGCGTGTTGGGCGGTTGCTTGAGCATCAGGTCGGCGTCGTGCAACAGGCGATCGAGTGCGGCACGCGTGAGGGGATCGGCGGCGGCGTTTTCTTTCAGCGCGGCGAAACCGGCGGCATCCGCGAACAGGCGCGGGTGGGCGGACGGTGCTTCGCGCAGCGCAGCGGCGACGGCATCAAGTGTCGGTTCGGTCGCGCGTTGTGCGAACAGCGGGCTGACGGCGCAGGTGATGAGGAGGATGAGACTGATGCGGCTCTTGACAAACCACCTGCTTGCGGGTATGGCACGGGCATCTCGCCCGTATTTCATGGGCGGGACGCCCATGCCACGAGGGTTTTTGCAAGCGTATCTGATGACAAACATGATGGCTCCTTGTGATAGATCGGCGTTGGACGCCGAATGGGTAATTCGCACGGCTAATTGTCCGCCGTAGTTTCGGAAGGGTGGTCGAAGGCAGCGACTTCGCAGGGCATACGGCGTGCGAGCAGCCCTTGGGCGAAGCGTACACCGTAAACCACGTGTGTGGCCATGACGCCGAGCCAGGTCACCAGCCAGAGCGCGGGCGAAAGAGAAACCGAGGAGATAAAGGTGATCAATAGATAGAAAGCCAGCACGGCAAAGTAGGCGATGCGCAACCAAGGATGGAGACAGGCCAGCACGGCACCGACCACGAGGCCCAACACGAAGAAGGTGGGGATCAGGTAGCTGATGCGCAGCGAGGTGGCCGGAAAGCGCTTGGCGAAGTGCCCCCGGTGTAGGGCGTAGCGGCCGATCTGGCGCAGGTGCGGGCCGAAGAGCGGTCGGCGGTGGTGAAAGACCTGCACCCAAGGATCGTAGACGATGCGCCGTTTCTGCCCGATCGCGATGTCGGCGCAAAGGATGGTGTCCTCGCCCGGCCAGAAATCGGTGCGGTACCCGCCGATGGCACGCAGCACATCGGTGCGCACAAACAGGTTGCAGCTCGGAAAGTCGTCGATGCTGGCGCGTACGCGGTCGCCGAGATAGCGATAGCGGTAGTTGCCGGAGACCAGCGGGTTGGCGTAGACGCGTCCGCTGGCTTGACCGAGGAAGGGGTCGCCGGGCGGCGTGACACCGGGGCCGCCGACGCCGCCGACATCCGGCAGCGTAAAGTACTTGATCGCCTGCTCGATCCAGGCCGGGACCGGGTAGGCGTCGTCGTCGAGGAAGGCGACCACCTCGCCGCGCGCTTGCTGGATGCCGGTATTGCGCTTTTCGGCCGGCCGGATTTTGCCGGTGGGAACCACGTGCAACGTGAAGGGCGTGGGACCGAGGTCGCAGGGGGCGTCGGGCAGGACCAGAACTTCAAAGTGGGGATAAGTTTGAAGCGCAAGGGCTTCGAGGCACTCGGTGAGGTAGGGGCTGGGACCAGGGCAGGCGATCACGACCGAGACGAACAGGGGCTTTTCGGGCGGGGGTACGATCTCGACGCTATCGTAGTAGCGCAGGATGCGCAGGCGGTAGAAGATGGCGAGCGTGTCGATCATGACCTGTTTGACGTTGGTCCAGGAGAGGCACCCGATTTTTTCGCCGAAATGCATCTCGATGGGGGCTTCGGCTACGGTGTATCCTTGGGCGTGGGCGATGGAGAGCACTTCGAGGTCGAAGGCGAACGTTTTGACGAGCATGCGTTCGAAGGACCAGGCGAGCGCTTCGCGCGTGAAGAGTTTCATGCCGGTCTGGGTGTCGGAGATCGGCAGCCCGATCAGCAGGCGCACGATTGTGTAGTAGACCGCGCTAGAGAGGCGGCGGTGCCAAGGGTAGTCGATCACCGAGTCCGGGTGGCGTTTCGAGCCGATCACGATGGCGGCCTGCTTTTCGGCCATGATATCGAAAAAGGTGGTGATACGGATCGGGTCGAGGTCGAGGTCGGCGTCCAACAGCAGGATGTGCGAGCCGCGTGCCGCCGCGAAGCCGCATTTCAGCGCGTTACCCTTGCCGGCGTTGATCTGCACGAAGACCGGGTGGACGTGGTCCGGGTCGCGGGCCGCGGCACGGCGTATGGCCGCTGCGGTGCCGTCGCGGCTACCGTCATCGACCGGCAACACCTCGAAGGGGATGTTCCCCTCAAGAAGGCGGCAGACGGTTTCGATATTGCGTTCGATGACCGTTTCCAGCCCGTAGGCGGGCATGATCACGCTCAGCGAGCCGGTAGCGCCTAAACAGGCTTGTGCGGCAGACCAAAGATTTTTCGTGTTTTGGGTGGTCATTCTCGGTAAGTTGGGTACAATAAGGGTTCACTTTTTTCGATGGTTTCCAGTCTGGCAGAGTCCGGCCTCTTTTCCAGAACGGGCCACATGATAGGCGAGCCGGACGTGTAAACCAAACGAAAAATGAGGCAACCGTTTTCTATTCTTCATGGAGCAAGGCCGATGCGTCGAATGTGGCATACGATGTTGATGATGATTTTTGGCGCCTTGCTGATCGGCTGCGGCGGCCCGGGGATCGCTGATGTCGAGCGGGCTGAACGCGGGTCGGCGCTCTACCGCAAGGCGATCGCGGCTGAACAGTCGGGCGACATTGATGAGG
Source organism: Kiritimatiellia bacterium (assembly GCA_035450385.1). GTDB lineage: Bacteria > Verrucomicrobiota > Kiritimatiellia > RFP12 > UBA1067 > DUPH01. The sequence goes on from DAOTMQ010000096.1 coordinate 7,143, forward strand.
CTGTGCGGCTTTTTAACAAGGTGCTGATCGAGGAGCCACGCTCCTTCTCAGCGCACTTCCAACTTGCGACGTTGTTGCAGGACCACGCAGAAGACTACTTCGGCGCGATTTACCATTACAAGCAGTACTTGGCGTTGCGCCCGGAGTCGGAAAAAAGCACGCTGGCGCAAGATCGTATCCGAATCGCTGAGCAGAGGCTCGCCCCGCAGATCCTGAAGAAGGTGGGGGACTCTGTGCAGGGCTTGACGCAGGCCCACCTGCTCAAAGAGAACGAGCGGCTGAATCTGGCCATCACCTCGCTGCAAGGCGAAAAGTCGATGCTGCTGGAAGAGAGGGCCAAGTTCGACAAAGAGCTGACCGACTTGCGTGCTGACAACGAACGGTTACGCGACCTGCTTCGTAAGATGCGCGTGAGTGAAGCCGACGAGACGGCGACTGTGGTACCGTCCGCACGCGAGGCTGCGACAGTCGCGCGTCAAGGAAACGACACTCTGACGCCTTCCAGCGATGCCAAGCAGTTGCGGGCGTTGCGCGAGGAGGCGGAAGCACTGGCGCGTGAAGGCGGTCAACCGCCGCCACCGGTACGTAGACCGCCGACGGATATGCCGTCGACCGAGTCGGTGCTCAAGAAGGTCGAGGCGCGGATCACCGGCACCCAGACTCAGGTGCGCGAGGAGCCGCGCGTCAGTGCCCGGGAGGCGGCTCGCGAGGCGCGATCTCCCGCGAAGACTGAGAAACCTGCGCAGACGGCAAAGCCTGCGCAAACAGTAAACCCCGCGCAGACGGCAAAACCTGTGCAGACGACAAAGCCTGCGCAGACCGTAAAGCCCGCGCAGACGGGTGGCGAGGTCGCTAAGGAAGAGGAAGAGTCGCCCGATTTTTCTTCCGCCTTGTCGTTCTTTGGACGCAACCAGAAGAAAGACAAGACTGCCAGCGCGGCGAAGAATCCGCGGACCTATGTGGTGCAGCCGGGGGACACTCTGTTCCGTGTTGCCGAAAGGTTTTACGGGGACGCGACCCAGTGGAAGAGGATCCGCGAAGCTAACCGTACCCGCATTGATCCAGACGGACGCATCCGTGCGGGACAGATCATCGTGGTACCGTAAGGATGGAGTGACTCATGGCATCGAAATCGGCCAAACCGGTCCTGAAGCCAGGAACCTCCAATGTCTTCGTGAGTGATCACCGGGCGGAACGTGCGGCGATCGGTTGGCGTTTGGATGTCCGTGAAGTAGAGGACGATGACCGGGCGCAGACGTTCCGCAAACGAGGCGGTTCCGGCGAGGAGGGCGGCAGGCGGAAGCTCTTCCACTACATTTCTGCGGGCGGTTTGAAACAGTTGCGACGTACCACGGCTGACGACATCGCGGAACGTCGGCAACGTTCGTTTTTGGTGTTTCTCGGAGTGATGGCGCTGGTGTGGCTAATCTTTTACCTGATACCCAGCGCGTGAGGAGGAGCGAGATGAGATTGAAGCAGTGGGTGACGTGCGCTGTCGGATGCGGTGTACTCTTCTTGGTGGCCGGATGTACCGGGCCGATGGTGGACGGGCGGATATTTCCGCCCCAGCAGCAACTGCGGCGTGATCCGGAAGTGGCGCGTATCGCCGTTGATACCCAGCAGATGAGCGTGGAGTTCCGGCAACTCTCGGAGCAGCTCATGGTGCTGAACCGCAACCAAGAGTTGCTGGAAGCGCGTCTAGCGCGCTTGGAGGCGCAGAGCGCAGCCGCGTCCCAGCCGTCCGATGAAGTCGCCGCGCTGCGACGCGACATGCAGGCCCTGCGCACCGAGCGCGATTCGTTGCGTAACGAAATCACCAACGACTTGGCGACACGCATCGAGGCCATCGCCGCCCGCCAGCAGGCCGAGATCAACGCCGCGCGCGCCGCCGCCGCAGCGCCGTCCGGCGGCGCGGCGGCGACACCCGCCCGCTCCGGCTCGGGTTATGAGCATACGGTCGCGCGTGGACAGACCTTGTCTGAGATCGCCCGCGGATACGGCAAGAGCATCGATTCGATCATGAAGGCCAACAAGATCAGCAATCCCTCGCACATCCGTGTCGGGCAGGTATTGTTCATTCCGGATTGAGGAGTTTGTCCATGCGTTTCCCCGATGTCCGTCTGCGCCGTCTGCGCCGTTCGCCTGCGATCCGGTGTTTGTTTGACGCTCCGCCCCCGTCACCCGCCAAGTTTGTTTGGCCGCTCTTTGTGGTCGAGGGCGAACGGCGTTGCGAGCCAATCGATTCCATGCCGGGACAAAACAGGATGAGCGTGGATGTCCTGTTGCGCGAACTGGAGCCGGTTGCCGAGCAGGGGATCGGCGGGGTGTTGTTGTTTGGTCAGACGGAAGGCGCCAAGGATGCGGGCGGTAGCGGTGCCTTTGATGATCGCGGTGTCGTGCAGCGTGCCGTACCGGCGATCAAGCGCGCCTTCCCCGAACTGGTCGTGATGACCGACGTTTGCCTGTGCGCCTATACCGAGCATGGCCATTGCGGTCCGCTTGATCGGCATGGCCAGGTGGACAACGATGCGGCCAACGGACTGCTCGCCCGCGTGGCGGTGTCGCACGCTGTCGCCGGAGCGGATGTGGTGGCACCGAGCGCCATGATGGATGGACAAGTGCGGTGCATCCGCGAGGCGTTGACGGAGAACGGTCTCGAACAAACGTTGCTGATGGCGTACTCCACCAAGTTCGCCTCGTCGCTCTACGGCCCATTCCGCGATGCAGAAAACTCTGCGCCATCGGCTGGCGACCGCAAGGGTTATCAAGCTTCTTGGGGCAACCCGCGCGCCGCCTTGCGCGAATCGGAGTTCGACGAAGAGGAGGGGGCCGACATCCTGATGGTCAAGCCCGCGCTCTTCTACCTGGATGTACTGGCTGAGGTGCGCCGCCGTACGGACCTGCCGGTCGCCGCGTACAACGTCAGCGGCGAGTACAGCATGATCCATGCGACAGCCGCGCGCGGTTGGGGCGATCTTCACGACATGGCCCGCGAATCACTGGCCGCGATTGAGCGCGCCGGTGCCGATCTCCTGCTCTCCTACTGGGCTCCCTTCTACCGTGAGCTGTTCTAACCGCGCTACGCGCGGAGTTGACATTTAGGAGTGAGGATTTAGGAGTTTTTCACTTGAGCGTTGAAAGGTGAGCGTTTTGTCACCTGAAGCCGATCGTTGACGCTGTCGCGCCGAGGCGCTTTGCCGCGCTTTCTCTTTCCAAGCCTCCGAGGAGCACCGACGGGGTCACATCCCCGCCTGTGTAGAACAGACTTTGCCGCACGGTTCTGAAGTCTCCCGGCGTCAATCTCGGTATCCGCTTCAGGCGGAGTTCGTCCTCTGGTGTCATGCCCGCGACCCCGAAACCGGCAAACATACGCTTGAAGAATGCAACCTTACCCTCATCTGTGAGGTAATCGAATTCAAGCTTGAAGGTGAAACGTCGCAGGGTTGCCGTATCCAGATTATTGATGAAGTTCGTCGCACAGATCAAAACACTTTTGAAGTTCTCCATTTGGTGCAGGAGTTCGTTCACCTGAGTGATTTCCCAACTACGACTTGCATTCTGACGTGACTGCAAAAGGCCATCCACCTCATCGAGGAAAAGGATTGCCTTTTCGTTCGCGGCTCGCTCGAAGGCCCGCTTGATGTTCTGCTCTGTGCCTCCTACATAACAGTTGAGGAGGTCGCCACCCATGCGCGTCATGACACGCATTTTCAAATCCGTGCCGAGATACTTTACGAACTCGGTCTTGCCTGTGCCCGAAGGCCCCGAGAGCAACAAATTCATCCTTGGACGGTCTATACCCCCCTCAAGAGGTCCGGCCCGTTGATCTTCCTGATATCGACGGATCGCCTCAGTGATTCTGTTCGGCGTGATGCTCCCCTTGATGTTGAGCCCCATCAGCGAATAATCAGCCGCAACGAGAAACTTGTCCTTGCCATCATCGATATTCAATAGTTTACAGTGGGGCCTCAGGATGGTCTCAATAACCGTCTCGGCCTCTTCCGGGGTGGCCGCCCCGTCCTTTAGCATAGCGCTGAGGTTATCTGTTGCCAGCGTGATTCCTCCCGCGCTTACTTCATATCGTGCCGCGAGGCGTGACAAGACGGGGGCTGACAGCACCTCTCCCATCTTGTGCCGTGCGACTGCATTCCCCCAAATCCGCTCCCGCTGTTCGCATGTCAGATTGTCGAATTTAATCGAGTAATCGAAACGTCTGCGGTTGGAACTATCCAGTGTCTCGGCATCGGAGTTGATGATCCAGACGCACGGAGTTTTAACATTGTCCAGGATATCGTTGAGCACTCCTTTGTCAACAGATTGGTTAGATTCACCCAGCAATATACGTATGAAACTACCGGTTCCGCCAAGCATCTCATCGGCCTCATCGACGATGATGAGACTCTTGTCAGCGTCAATTTGGGCGTCACAGATTTGAAGTGCGGAGAACCTGAACGCTCTCCTCCGCCCCCGTTGCTCATCGTCCGTGAGCGCGATCAGATATGGCATGCGTCCTAACTCGGCGGCCAGAGCCAGCGCGAAACTGGTCTTGCCCGTCCCAGGCTCCCCATATAGTAGAATGTTCACGCCGCTCCCAGTTTTCCGAGCAGATATAAGCCGTTTTAGGAATGTCCCCTGCTTCGCCGATAATTCGCCGAAATAGTCCCAAGGCAGAGTCTCAGTCTCGCTTCTCTTAAAATAACGGCTCGCCAGTGGGGTGTCGTCCAAGCCGTTGATAAAAAGTAAAAGATCCGAATTGATATTACCGTTGATATCTAGGCATCCGTATCGGCGAAGTTTCGATTTTGCCTTGATCGCAGCCAGATACTCCGATTCGGTTACGCCCAACATCGCAGACATTTTTGATGTTTTTTCCAACGATTGTACACCTCTAAAATCGTGACAAGGCAACAGATTCCGTTCATTGGTAACCGCAACGGCGACGAGTATATCGTATTCAAGTTCCGACAGGCAAAACAGTTGCTTGAGATCATCAAATCGAAGGCTCACCGGATCCGGGCGCTCTGTCTGACATAGGGAGAGTTTCTCTAAGGCAAAGTCCAGCCACACAGCCAGTTGCTTTCGAAACTTGGGGTTGCTCTGTGGATGGTGCCACAACGCCCTGAGCAATCCTTTTGACTCCTCATTTTTTGGATCATGAATGCCACCGTATTCTCTCGCCTTCATATCTTCGCGGATGCCGTCGGTGGTGCATGCCATAAACATAGCAAGCAGTTTTTCTCTGGTCATGATCTGCGCCACCGGTAGGAACGCATCACGATCTTCAAACGTCCCTTTGTGTCGGGCACACAAATTGGCCAAGAATCTCAGACACGCCTTCAGGTAGAACATACTACATCCTACTGACCGAGCATCCTTGACCCAACGGTTTTTGGGCACCGTAGTGACTTGGGGCTGTGCCTTGGTGATCTGTGTCTTTTTCATATCCAATGTTCTCTGAGCTTTAGTCTCGGACTTCAGTTGCTTTTTGGAACGAATTTGCGTCATCTCGTATTCCT
>DAOTMQ010000097.1:0-12612 GCA_035450385.1 Kiritimatiellia bacterium
TTAAGGCGTGTCTTTTTCCCACCAGGGTTTCGACACGAAAACAGTCTGGAGATCGACTGACAGGTTGACGATGCAACGGCTTTCCGGGTTGGCGCCGGCGTTGGGATAGTCGTACCAATAGCAGCGCACGATCGGGAAATGGTTCTTGGAGTAGGCGCGGCTGGCCGGCTGCTGGGTGGTGTCGCCATGCGCGAGCTGCCAGCTCTTCGCCTCCGCCCAAGTGACCTTGCCGTCGCGGTTGGTGTCGATATCCGACAGGCTCGGTTTGCCGCCCAGATAGCTTTTCCAATCCCATTCACAAACGGCTTCGCTGAACTCGTACAGATAACTGCACCCCGGCTCGTCGGTCTCTTTGGCCTGCCCCCACTCGCTGTAAGCGTCCGGCACGCCGCCTTCCTTGCCGCCTGTCGGGTCGGCACTGGACACAAGAGCGCTGGCCGGCAGGTAGCCCTTCGTTACGAGGTGAGAAAGGCGGGGCGGGAACTTGCCTTCATGGTCCCAAGCGTATTTTTGCATCGCGACACCGATTGCCCGCAGCTCCTCGGTAATCCGTTGAATCTTCTGTTCCGGGCCCAGCGTGCTGTAGGCCGGCCGCGACACGACTGCCGCCGGGGTAGGACGCACATCCGCTTTTTTGCTGTCCGCATCCGGACAGGTGGTTGTTGAACAGCCGACGAATCCGGCTGCGGCTAAAGCGAGCACAAACAATTTCTTCACGTTCTTCATGTCCGACTCTTCCTCCACAGTTTGATTAAAGTAAAGCTTCAAACAACCCGTATGGTACGCTTCAACGGGTGGGGGGTCAAGCAGCAAAGAGTGGAGATTAGCCAGATAACCAAATTACCCAGTGATTGATTTGACGATGGAACGGATTATAGGTAAAGTGTCCGTATGTGTGTGCAGTGGGCGCGCGCAAAAGACGAGAGGGTGGGGTAGCGATGGGACGAAAGATCGGTTTCGCGATTGCAGGGACGGGGATGATCGCGCGCGTGCATGCGCGCGCCGCGCAGGCCATCGGTGCGCGACTGGTGGCGGTTTGCAGCAGGCAATTGTCGCGTGCTGAAACGTTCGCCGCCGAATTCGGCTGCGCCGCTTACACGGATCTGGCGGCGATGCTGGCCTTGCCTGAAGTGGATATTCTGCTGATTGCCACGCCGTCCGGCGCCCATCTGGAAGCGGCGACCGCCGCCGCACGCGCTGGCAAGCATGTGTTGTGCGAAAAACCGCTGGAGGTAACGCTGGAACGGGTCGACGCGATGATCGCCGCACACCGTGAGGCGGGCACGACCTTGGGCTGCACCTTCCAAATCCGTTACACGCCGGCGCTGGAGCCTTTGCGAGCGGCGCTGCGTGAAGGACGCTTCGGCACGATTACGTCGGCGGGTGTCTATATTCCATGGTGGCGAGCCGACGCCTATTACCACGATTCCGCTTGGCACGGCACACAGGCGTTGGATGGGGGAGGTGCCCTGATGAACCAGGGCATCCACATGATTGACATATTATGCGACCTTCTGCCGCCAATCGAGGAAGTCTGCGGCATGACGGCCTCAATCGGCCACATTGGGCTGGAGGTGGAGGATGTGGCCTGTGCAACGCTGCGCTTCAAAGGCGGCGCATTGGGGATCATCCATGGCAGTACCGCAACTTGGCCGGGTTATCCAAAGCGTCTCGAGATTTCCGGCACGCGCGGAACGGCCGTGTTTCTGGATGACCGGTTAACGGTCTTCGATTTTGCCGAACCGCGTCCAGACGATCAGCGGATCGTCAGCACCGGTGCTGCTCCGGCCTGTGGTGCCGCTGATCCAACCGCGGCAATGACGGACGACCTGCATGCCGCTTGTTTCCGTGATTTCGTGCAGGCGGTGGAGACGCGTACGCCGTTCCGTATCGATGGTGTGTCCGCGCGGCGTTCCGTGGCGACAATTCTCGCGATTTATGAATCCGCCCGGATCGGTAGAGCGGTGCGGGTAAACCTATAAAGAGTGCCAGATGGTTCGGCATTTTAATGACGTCGCATAATATGTGTTATGTCAAATAGTATATACTAACCGTGAAGCCCCGGGCAGACCCCGACCAAAGTCGGTGTGCGCCAAAGGAAAGGAAAGTCACGGCACTGCTTCGGTTTGACCGCTTGGATGTGGCAGGTATTGTCCGGTTGCAAGAAGATACACGCGCCGTCTTCGCGTTCGATGAGCGAAAGATCGTGGCGGTTCCACGTCAGGCGCGTGTATGCCTCGGTAAATGCGTAAACATCGAGGTTGAGAAATGCCGCAATGGCTTCAGGTTCGCTGGGTTGCAGGATGACGTAACCCGGTGCCCGGCAGCAGGCACCGCACTGTCGGCAACGGAAGGTCGCAGGATCAACCAACATGGCGCGCTCAGCTTTCCGCAATGGTTGCGCGCATGATCTCTGCGACCGCCTCCTTGCTGGCCGGCACCACACGCACGCGCGTCGGCATATCGGCAAGCGCGTCGATCAGCGGGTGGCGCGCTAGATCCAGACCTGTGGCTTGTATAATCGCTTGGCTGAATTTCGCGGGATGCGCAGTAGCTAGGCAGATCAGCGGGATCTCCTCCTGCAGATATCGCAGCCCCACCCCTACCCCAACCGCTGTGTGGGGATCAAGCAGGTAACCGCACGCTTCCCAGTACGCCTTAATGACCTTTAGCGTCATTTCGGTGTCACCGCGACCTGAACTGAAACACGCGTCCGGAGCGACGTCCGGCGTCAGCGTGCCCGTCGCTTTGAACGTCGCCATCCAGTGCGACAGCCGGGCTGGATCTCTCCCCGCAAGGTCATAGAGATAACGCTCGAAATTGCTGGCAACCTGGATGTCCATCGATGGGCTGAGTGTCGGGACGACCTCTCCCATGCTGTAAACGCCGGTATTGAAATAACGCCAGAGGATGTCGTTCTCATTGGTCGCCAGCACCAGTCGGTCAATGGGCAAGCCCATGCAGCGAGCCATATAGCCGGCGAAAATGTCACCAAAGTTTCCGGTCGGCACGCTGAAACGCACTTGCTCTGCGCCAGTGGTATCTTGCACACGGAATGCGGCATAGAAATAGTAGACAACCTGCGCCAATACGCGGGCCCAGTTGATCGAGTTGACCGCTCCCAACCGGCAGGCATCGCGGAACTGCAGATCGTTAAAGAGGTCCTTGACGATGTTCTGGCAATTGTCAAAGGTCCCCTCCACGGCCAGATTGCAGACGTTGTCGTCCAGCACGGTGGTCATCTGGCGTTCCTGCACCGGGCTCACACGTCCGTGCGGATGCATGACGAAGATGCGGATACACTCGCGGCCGCGCATACCGTAAATCGCGGCGCTGCCGGTATCGCCGCTCGTCGCGGCGACAATGTTCATTTCCCCGCCGGTCTCCCCCAAGGCGTACTCGAAGAGGTTGCCGAGGAATTGCAACGCCACATCCTTGAAGGCGAGCGTCGGCCCGTGAAACAGCTCAAGCACGTGGACCGGCCCTACCTTGACCACGGGCGTGATCTCAGGGTGCCGGAACATCGCATAACTACGCGCCACGATATCGCGCAACACATCATCCGGGATGTCGTCGGCAAAAAGCCGAATGATCTCGAACGCCAGATCCTGATAACTCAGTGCGCGCCACCCTGATAGCCTATCACGGACATCGGGGACCGTCGCCGGCAAATACAAACCGCCGTCACGGGCGAGGCCCGTCAGTATGGTTTGCTTGAACGTCAACGGTTCGCCACCGCCGCGCGTGCTTACATAGCGCATGTTATTCAAAAAACTCCGGGAGCAAGCCCTTGATGATGTCGGCATCGATATCGAAAAGGCGCGCCGCCTCGGTCGCTAACGTCTTGGCGCGCTCCTTGGCCGAAGGAAACTCCTTGTAGAAAAAGTTCATGCAGAGCGCGGCGTTGGTCATGACGCGTGTCCGCTCACGCAAGCTCAGTTTTTTGGTGTTCTCCGGATTCGCAGCAAGCTCATTGATCAACTCGCCGACAATGTCGAGACGCTCTTTGTACACATCGACCCAAGGAATTTTCCGACCGCCGACCGAGAGGCTTCTGGCATCCGCACTGTCAATCGACCACCCACGCGCCGATTTGAAGCCCGGCACGGCGGAGACCAGATATTCATGGAAATCCTTAATGCGGGTGACGCGGTCAATCGCCACGGAAGCCGTATCTTGCGCCTCGGGGGTTTCCAAGTCCTCCTTGAGCTCTCTCAACGCGCGAAAGACTTCGCGGAACTTCAACTGTTTAAGTTCTTCGACACTTGCCTCCTCTGCTGCAACGACTCGCGCCCGTTCCTCGGCCACTTTTTTATCATACGCCTCTTTTTCCTGGCGTTTTTTCTCGGCTTCGGCCTCCGCCTGTTTCTGTTTCTCGGCCTCGATGGCTTCCCGGCGTTTGATTTCGATCAAGGACGCAACCTCGGTCTTGACGCTTTCCAGAGTCCGCCGGAGCTGCGACACCTTACGTGGGACTTCAGTGAAAGCGGACTCGGAGCTGAGGCTGTTGACATATCCAACCAGCGCGTTATTGAGGGTAACAATCGCTTCCGCATCCTGTTTGGTGACCTGCGTGAATTTCTCGGCCTCCTTTGCCTTCTGCTCAATTTCCTGAAGTTTCTTTTCGGCCAGCGCAGCAGCACTCTTTACCGAGTAGGCATCAACATACATGCCGCGCACAATGGCAATCACGGGATGGGCATCGTCTTGGCCGGCTTCTGCTGCGGCAGGCTGAGCCGGTTGCCCTTGCCCAGCCTGTGTCGGTGCGTTTGTTAGCGTCGCCGCCATGCTCTTTGCCATGCCTTCAGCCATCGTCGCCAGGCTGTTCGTCAGTGCCGCTGCCATGCCCTCTGCCATCGTTGCCATGAGTGTCGCCAGTTTGTTCGTCAATGATGCCATCTGGTCGGTCGGCAATGCCTTAGTGATCTCATCCAGCTTGGCCATCGCTTGGTCGGGCGGCAATTTTTCGAGTCCTTCGAGCATCCTGGCCGCCTCGGGCGGCAACAGCTTGGTAAGTTCCGCAAGCTGGGCCGGATCCAGCGAGATGGCTTCAACGGGTGCCGTCTGTTTGCCATCGGCTGCCGCGACGACGACACTGTCGTCCGGCTCGGGCGGCACCATGGATGCGCGAACCTCCTCGCCCAAAGCCTTGACGACCTCATCCGCCGCTTCTTTCGGGTAGCCCATGGCCTCCGGAACGAAACCTTGTATCCTCTCGACCACACTTTTGGCATTGGCTACAGCCGTGGCAATAGACGTTCTCGCCTTATCTTGGGTCGCTACAAGTTGCGCCTGCTCGGCATTCGCTTTTTTGCGTTCCGAGTGCTTCATCACGCCGAACACAATAAGGCCCAGCACCACCACCAACGCAACAACACCACCGATGATCAATCCCATCATCCGGCAGCCGCGCTTTCCGGCCTCTTCTTCCGTTTCGTGTACTTCTTCAATAGCTTCTACCGGCGTCATGCCCGGGGGCAACTCGTCTACATTGCCGGTTACGCTCCCCGTTGTCGAAAGCATACCGGTCGCGGATACTTTGCCGGTCACGCCGCGCTTGCCTTTGAGCACGATCCGCTTGCTGCTTTTTTCCATCCGCACCGGACCGGCCTTAGACAGATAGCGCTTCATATCGCCCAGCAACGAACCGTACGTGGGGAAGCGCGTCTGGGGCTCGACCTCCAGCATACGTGTGATGATGGCCTCTACCTCTTTCGGCACTCCCTCGCGGATCTCGCTCATCGGCTTGGGCGGTCCTTCGAAACGAGCCTTGACCACGGCCGTGGCGTCCACACCCTCAAAAGGCGGCATCCCGGTGATCGCATGGTAAAGCGTCCCGCCAAGGCTGTAGATATCGGAACGGTAATCGCTCTTTTGGCGGCGTACCTTCTCGGGGGCGATGTAATATGGAGTCCCCCACACTTCGTTCCCAGGGCCGCTCTGCATGGCCGAAAGGCCGAAGTCCACCAGCTTGGCGTTCTTGTCGGTATCGAACAGAATGTTCTCAGGCTTCACGTCACCATGCACCATACCGGCATCGGCAGCCACGCTCAGGCCTTCGGCGATTTGCGCGCCGACATGGATCACTACAGTCGGGTCGAGCGGTCCCTGTTCGGCCATCATCTTGTCTAAACTGCCGCCGGAAACCAGCTCCATCGCAATGTAGGGCTGTCCCTTTTCTTGGCCGAACGAGTAGATCTGGGCGATGTGCCGATGGTTCAAACGCGCGGCAGCCTGGGCTTCACGCTGGAATGTCTCGACAAACTGCGGGTCGTCGCCGAGGCTCTTGAGCATGACTTTAATCGCCACTTCGCGGTTCAGGCCCTCGTCACGTGCCCGATAGACGCCGCCCATGCCGCCCGCTCCCAACAGTTGCAAGAGCATGAAAGCACCGAAACGAGCCGGAACCTGAAACTCAAACTGACATGTCGGACACTGCACGACGCTGAAAGGCGGCAGCCCTTTCACCCCCAGCATCGCCCCACATTTCGGGCATGCCGCCGAATCTACCGGATCTGTCAAAATATGAGAATCGTTGTGAACGTCGTCCATCATCCTCACTCCACACTACTGGTACGTACCAATGAAAATACGCCGCTAATATTGCCTGAAAATCGGATGTTTGTCGATGTCAATGTGTTAGACCTTCACCATGCTCCTCAGCTCGCCGACGCGTGCCTGGATCTCTGGCATCGACAGCTTCTGGAAACGTTCGAGGCTGAAGCCCTCTACGCCAAATGAGGCCACCGCGCTGGCATGCACAAGCGCCTTGCGCAAGATGCCGTCCGAAACGCGTCCTGCCCGCGCCAGATACCCCATGAAGGTGCCCGCATAGGAATCTCCCGCGCCGGTCGGGTCCACCAGCTTGCGCACCGGATAGGCCGGCACAATGAACACGCTGTCCTTTGAAAACAGCAGAGCACCATGCTCGCCCTTTTTGATCACCGCATAACTCGGTCCCATCTTGAGGATCGCTTCGGCGCATTCTCTCAGATTCCACTTGCCGGTTAGTTGGCGCGCCTCGCCATCGTTCACCGTGAGCAGATTCACACGCCGGATCACCTTCAGCAAGGCCGGACGTGTGGTCTCGATCCATAAGTTCATCGTGTCCAGCGCTACAAACTTCGCCCCATCCGCCTGTTTTAGCACATGCATCTGCAGCTCGGGCTGGATGTTGCCCAGCAGCACGAACGGCGCTGCACGGTAAGCCGCCGGCAGTTCAGGCATGAACGATGCAAAGACCCCCAGTTCGGTCTTCAACGTAGTCCGCTCGATCATGTTGTCATCGTACTCACACGCCCAGCGGAAGGTGTTACCCGCCTGACGCTGCACACCGGTGAGGTCGATGCCGAACCCCTGCCAGCGGCGATCAAACGCGGCCGGGAAATCGGACCCCACCACCCCTACCGCGCCTGTCTTCGTGAAGAAGGAAGCCGCCACCGTGCTGTAAGGCACCGAGCCGCCCAGCAGATTTTTTCGGTCGGCATTGCGGGTTTTAATGTCGTCAATTCCGATCGAACCTACGATCCACAGTTTTACCGAAGCCTTTTCCTTGCTCATGATACGTCTCCTCCTAATGCGGGCGAAGCCCGCAACCCAATTCAATCTCACACAAAGGCACAAAGGACACAAAGGTTTTTTTCCTGACAACCATTCCATTCCCCTTCGTGACCTTCGTGGCTTCGTGTGAGAAACAACTTTTAGGCACTAGCGTGCGTTTAAAACATGCAGCAACCCGTCCAGCGCAAGCAGATAGCCCGCGCCGCCGAAACCCATTACCTGACCCGCGCAGACCGGGGCCGTCAGACTGTTATGCCGGAACCCTTCGCGTCTATGCGTGTTTGAAAGATGCACCTCAACCGTAGGCAAACCACTGGCCGCGATCGCATCGCGCACCGCCACACTGGTGTGCGTGTAAGCCGCCGGGTTGATCAAAATCCCATCGTACACGCCGCGCGCCTTGCCGATCGCCGACACAAGTTCGCCCTCGATATCGCTCTGCACGGCGTCGAGCGTCACGCCCTTCGCCGCTGCGGCCGCCTTCACGCGCGCCACGATCTGCTCCAGTGTCTCGTGACCATAAATGGATGGCTCGCGCGTACCGAGCAGCTTCAGATTAGGCCCATTCATCAGCAGGATCTTCATGTTCGTCCTCCTCTTTCGTGCGTTCATTGCGTACCGCTCTGTCTTTCACGGTCACACGGTCGGCCGCCACGGTGAGATAGCGTCCATCCGTCGTACGTACGGTGATTCGTCCGCGCATCACATCGCGTCCTATCACTACGCCCTCGGTTTCCTCATGCTCCTCACAACGCACCAGGCTGCCATGATCCGGCAACGACTCACTCGCCACGCGGTATTGCTCATACTCAAAGCGCAGACAGCATTTCAGACGCCCACATGTCCCGTTGATCGACCCAGGGTTCAACGACATCTCCTGCGTTTTGGCCATCCGCACATTGACCGACTGAAACTGGCGCTGCCATGTACTGCAGCATACCGCGCGTCCACACGACCCCAAGCAACCGATAAGGGCCGCCTCGTCGCGCACCCCCACCTGCCAGAGATCCACCTGTGTTTTGAAATCCCGTTGAACCTGCCCAACAAATCGCCGCAAGTCCACGGGCATCTGCGCTGTGTAACGGACAAAGAAACGATCGCCGTCGTAAGAAAAACGCGCGTGCAACACTTTGACATGGCCTTTCTCGTGACGCGCCGACAGCATGAAAGCCTGTTTGGCTTTCTCCGCGCGCACCGCCTGCTCGGCCTCACGCGCCTGCTCTTTCTCTGCACACTTCCGCACCACACGGTAGGCTGGGGTCCTATCCTCCTCCCCTACCCCTTCGCTTACCCCGTACAGATACAGAACCGTCCCGATATCCAGCCCGTAATCCAATTCAACCAGACAGCGGTCGCCGGGCAGCAACGTCAACGCCGGCGGCACACGGCATTGAAAAACGCCGTTTTCAGGCATCCGTACACGTGCGACCGCTACCATCGCCCCTCCATTAGGCCACCCCATGATTGATGCGATCCAGCGCGTAGGCCAGCACGTTCTCTTCGGAGAGATTGCGTTCCATCTGTCGCGCCAACTCTTCGACCGCCGTCACATTATAGAGCGCCTGCGTCAAAGTCAGGCGTGCGCCGCGCTCCTTGAGCACCGCGAGTTGCGACGGATTGTAGACCAGTTCGTCGGCACCGCCCGACTTGATGAGGAGCAAGTCCCGGAACCAGCGCATCATTGTCAGCAAAAAGTCGGTCCGCATCTCTCGGTAGCGAGCTTTGACGCGCGCTTCGAACACGTCGCGATCCTCCTCTTCCGCCACCACACTCGCCGCGTCTTCCTCCTTCACCAACTGCTCAGCCTTCTCCTCCATCTCCGTCAGAATCGCGAAGAGCATACCGGCCATCGCCTGTCTCTCAATCGGAGACCTCAGTAACGGGCTCGCCAACGTCTCGATCACCCGGCCGCGCCACGGTTCGTCCAGCTCGCGCACCGCGTTCAGGTCAACACGCTGACAACGCGACACGATCGTCGGCAACAACTGCTGCGGTGCGTCGGTCAACAGCAAGAACAGCGTCCGCTGTGGCGGCTCCTCAAGTGTCTTCAGGAAGACGTTTGCCGAGGCCTCATTCAAGCGGTCCACGCCGACCAGCACGCCGGCTTTCCAGCCGCCGCTGAATGCGGTCTGCGTGATCTCGTTAATCAAATCTTCACGAATTTGATCCGCGCTGATGACGCGCGATTTTTTCTCCGGAAAAATCCAGTGGATGTCCGGCTCGCTCCGCTCGACGACCCGCCTGCATCCGTCGCAAGTCCCGCACGGCCTCTCTTCAGATTGACAAAACAACGCCTGCAGAATGCGCACCGCCAGGTCCATGGCAATCCCGCGCACCGGCCCCACAATCAGGTAGGCGTTGGCCGGACGTCCCGCATCCAGCGCACGCTTCACCATCTTGAAGGTGTCATCATTCGGCATCTTCCGCTCCCTTGCTTGCAGGTGTGGCACGGGCATCTTGCCCGTGTTTCATGGGCGGGACGCCCATGCCACAAGGGTTTTTACCAGCGCCATTCTCGAAAAACCGACGATCAACCGCCGCCAGAATCTCTGCCGCAACCTCGTCGGGCTTGCGCTCCGTCGTCAAAACCACAAAACGCTCAGGCTCCGTTGCCGCCAGTTCCAGAAAACCGGCGCGCAGCCGTGCATGAAAGGCATCCGCCTCGCGCTCGATGCGATCCGGCGCCGCTGCGTTTTCCACCTGCCGCGTGCGCAGGCGCTGACGGCTTGTCTCCGGCGTCACATCCAACAGCACGGTCAAATCAGGCGTCCGCTCGCGGGTGGCAAACGCATCGATTGCGCGGAGCTGCGCCAGATCAAACCCGCGCCCGTATCCCTGATACGCCAGCGTGGAGTCGCTGAAACGGTCGCACAGCACCCACTCGCCGCGCGCCAAAGCAGGCTCAATCACGCGCGCGACATGCTGCGCCCGGCTGGCGAGGAACAACAAAACTTCCGCCTGCGGCACCGGCGCTTCACCCGAGCCGTCGTGTTGCAGCAGACGCCGGATCGCCTCGCACAGCGGCGTGCCGCCCGGCTCGCGCGTCAACGTCACCGTCATGCCGCGCTCGCGCAACCGCTCGGCCAGCAACCGGATGTGCGTGCTCTTGCCGCTGGCCTCTGGTCCCTCGAAGGTAATGAAAACGCCACGATTCATGTTACAGCTTCTTTAGTTTCTGGCCCTCTTTGGAATCGCGGACCTCCCACCCCTTGGCGGCCAGCTCGTCACGCAGACGGTCGGACTCCGCCCACTCTTTGGCGGCACGCGCCGCCGCGCGCGCCTCGACCAACGCCGTGATCTCGGCGGGCACCGCATCCGTACGTGCTGCCCGTCCGAACCGGATCACGCCCAGCACGCTGTCCATGCGGTCGAAAAGCGCCAGCAATGTCGCCGCATCGGCGGCACTCAGCTTGCTGTCACGCAGAGCGCTGTTGCTGCCGCGCACCAACGCGAACAGTGCGGCAAACGCCTCCGGGATGTTGAGGTCGTCGTTGACCGCCGCCGTGAACGCATCGCGCGCCTCGGCCGCCCAAGCCGGCACGCTGTCGGCAGGCGCGGCGCCGCCCGCGCACTCCTCAAGCGCGCCCACACACTCGTCGATACGGGCCAGCGCGGTACGCGCCGCCTCCAGCGCGTCAAAGGTAAAGTTAAGCGGCTGACGGTAGTGGCCGTTGATCAACACCATGCGGATCTCACGCCCGCTCCAGCCTTTTTCGAACAAGTCGCGCAATGTGAAAAAGTTGCCGAGCGATTTTGACATCTTCTCGCCGTTGACGCGCAGATGCGCGCAGTGCATCCAGTAGGTCACAAACGGCTTGCCGGTCGCACCTTCAGACTGCGCGATCTCGTTCTCGTGATGCGGGAAGAGATTGTCGATGCCGCCGGTGTGCAGGTCGAAGGTTTCGCCCAGATAGTGCATGGACATCGCCGAGCACTCCAGGTGCCAGCCCGGCCGCCCCCTACCCCACGGCGAATCCCATGCCACATCGCCATCGCCCTCGTCCCAGGCCTTCCACAGCGCAAAGTCGCCGTAGCTCTCCTTCTCATACTCATCCTGCGCCACACGCGCGCCGGCCCGCAGATTTTGGCGGTCGAGACGCGCCAGCTTGCCGTAGCCCGGCAGCTTGTCCACACTGAAGTAGACCGAGCCGTCTTCCGAGGTGTAGGCTAACCCGCGCTCGAAGAGCTTGGCGATCAGCGCGATCATTTCGGGAATGTGGTCAGTCGCCGCCGGATAATGCTCGGCAGGCTGAATGTTCAGCGCCTTGAGGTCATCGAAAAACGCATCAATATAGGGCTTGGTGAAGCTTTTCAGCGGTACGCCTGTCTCCTGTGCGCCACGGATCGTCTTGTCATCGATATCCGTCAGATTCATCACCTGCGTCACCCGCAGACCGTTGTAAAGGATGACGCGCCGCAGGATATCCTCAAAGGTATAGGCGCGGAAATTGCCGATGTGCGCGAAGTTGTAGACGGTCGGCCCGCATGTGTAAAACTTCACATGGCCGGGCTCGATCGGTCGCAACTCCTCCTTGGTGCGCGACAGGCTGTTGTAAATGTGCATAGTCATGGGTCTCCTGAAAGTGAAAGGTTGGCGGCAGAGACACGGCAGACCGTCGCAACCGCCATGGCGGCGATACCCTCGCGGCGGCCGACGGCATCCATGCCCTCGTTGCTCTTGGCTTTGACCGACACGCGCGACGGATCAAGCCCCATCACCTCGGCCAGTCGCGTCCGCATCGAAGGGATGTAGGGTGCCAGGCGCGGCGCTTCAGTCACGACCGTGGCATCCGTATTCAGAATGCGCCACCCCGCCTGCGTTAAACGCTCCGTTACCTGACGCAGCAACACCGTGCTGTCGGCATCTTTCCACTGCGGATCGCGGTCGGGGAAGTGAGTGCCTATATCGCCGTCAGCGACCGCACCGAGCAAGGCATCGCACAGCGCATGGACCAGCACGTCAGCATCAGAGTGCCCGAGCAGCCCGCACGTATGCGGAATCTCGACCCCTCCGATAACCAGACGACGCCCTTCGGCCAGCCGATGCGAGTC
>DAOTMQ010000098.1:0-12331 GCA_035450385.1 Kiritimatiellia bacterium
GGCAGCGCCGACCCGCGCACGATCGGAATGTCGTCGCCAGGAAATTCATACTTCGAAAGCAACTCGCGGACTTCCATCTCGACGAGGTCCAGCAACTCGGCGTCGTCAACCAGATCCACCTTGTTCAGGAAAACTACGATCGCGGGCACGCCGACCTGGCGGGCAAGAAGGATGTGCTCGCGGGTCTGCGGCATCGGCCCGTCCGCCGCGCTCACAACCACGATCGCACCGTCCATCTGCGCGGCACCGGTGATCATGTTCTTGACGTAGTCAGCGTGACCGGGGCAGTCCACGTGAGCGTAATGACGACTGTCGGTGCTGTACTCGACGTGCGAGGTAGCGATCGTCAGAATCTTGGTAGCGTCGCGGCGGCCCGCAGACTCGGATGCCTTCGCCACCTGATCATAGGAAATCGGGGCGCAAAGGCCTTTGAGGGACTGTACGTTGGTGATCGCTGCGGTCAGCGTGGTTTTGCCGTGGTCGACGTGGCCGATCGTGCCAACGTTGACGTGTGGCTTCTCGCGAACAAATGTCTCTTTCGCCATTTTAGGTTTCCTCCTGTGAGTAGTGACAAAAAGTCCATCGTCAAAGCTGGAGCCAACAATCAGAATCGAACTGACGACCTCTTCCTTACCAAGGAAGTGCTCTACCTACTGAGCTATGTTGGCCCTGTCCATCGCCCCGCGCGGGGCAAAAAACCCCTTACCCAACATCCCCGACGGCTTTGAAGCAGTCCGCCGTGACATTGTGCAGGAGTCCACTAAACCTTGCCAATGTTCGTTTCCCGCCTTTCCAAGGCACAACCCCCGGAAAAAAAGAAAACCCGGTAAGGTTACTGAATGCCTCCGGGAATGTCAACACCGACAAATTTTTTGTCGCAATTTTTTTTGGTTTTGTTGGTTTTGTTGGTTTTTTGGGAGCACTGCTCGGGTTTTTTATCCAACAGATTACGCAGACTTTTTTGAGGGCAGGGCTGTCCGCAAGTCGCAAGTCGCGGGGCGCGGGTCAACCTCTCTTGTTGCGACCACGCAGTGGCTCGCAATCGTGAGAGTAAAAGCACTGCTCGGCTGTTCCACGCGAAGACGCGGAGGTTGGAGGGCGAGTGTCCCCACGAGCCGCCTTCCACTGCGCGGAAGGATGGTCTCAGGTTCCCTCGCAGAGCACCGGGAGATACTAGCGTCGCTCGTCCGCGGACAAGCAGACGCTTGCCCCTCCCTGCGCTTCGCAAGCCCGGTGACAAGTGCTGAAGGGCGGTAGCCGGGTGGTGCGCAAAAACGGGAAACTTTGCCGATCATCAAACCGATTTGGTCGGCCTCGATGGTGCTGTATTCTGGCGGGATTTGCGCCGTGCTGATGGCCCTCACCTATTGGTACATCGACGTCAAAGGCAAGGACAAATGGCTTTACCGGTTCAAAATCTACGGCATGAACTCAATCTTCGCCTACGTGGTCTCGCACGTCATCTCGTTCCGTTCGGTTTCAGAGTCACTGTTTTTCGGTTTCGCGCGTTTCCTCGAAAAGCCCGGTTATGAATTCTTGCTGGGGGTTTCCAACGCCGCGATTCTGTTTGTGATGCTTGTGATGCTGTATCGCAGGAAGATTTTTATCCGCGTGTAAATCTGCGATCTCTTCAACAGCGTTCTTGACCCCTATCGTCCCAATTCAGTATAGTGAGGCCACTTTTTCTCGGAGAGGTGGCAGAGCCTGGTTGAATGCACATGACTCGAAATCATGCGTGCCGCAAGGTACCGGGGGTTCGAATCCCTCCCTCTCCGCCATCTAACCAAACTTGCGGGCGAAAGCCTGCAAGCATGAGAACATATGCAACACTCTGATTCCCGTGAGCGGCGCAACCGCAGCCCCCGCCCCCCCTTCCGTCGCCGCAAACGCCACCCCGGCCTTGCCGAACGCGAACTGCCGCGCCAGCCCCCAAAACCCAAAGGCGAACTGCCCGACGAATTCGCGACGAGTATCTTCGGTCTGGTCAACCCCCTTTTGCAGCACGCTGTCGCCGAGGAAGGTTACCTCACCCCGACACCGATCCAAGAGAAGGCCATCCCCCACCTGCTCGAAGGACGCGACTTGATGGGCTGCGCGCAGACCGGAACCGGCAAGACGGCGGCGTTCCTGCTGCCGATCCTGCACCGTCTGGCCGCCAATCCGAAAAAGGTTGAAAACGGTCGCCCGCGTGTGTTAATCCTCGCGCCGACACGCGAACTCGCGGCGCAGATCGCGGACAGCACCGCGACCTACGGCAGGTTCCTCGGCATCCCGTTCGCCGTGGTCTTCGGCGGCGTCAGCCAATACCCCCAGGTCAAGGCGCTCGGTCGCGGCGCCGTGCTCGTCGTAGCCACGCCCGGCCGTTTGCTGGACCTCATGGAGCAGGGCCACCTCACGCTCGATGCGGTCGAAGAGTTTGTGCTGGACGAGGCAGATCGTATGCTAGACATGGGCTTCTTGCCCGACATCAAGCGCATTCTCGCCAAGCTGCCCGAACAGCGGCACACGCAATTTTTCTCGGCGACGCTCTCGCCCGATGTTTTGCGCCTGGCCATGTCCATGGTCAAAGACCCGGTTCATGTCACCATCTCGCCCGACCAGCCGACCGTCGACAAGATCAACCAGAAGGTGCTCTTTGTCGACAAGCCCAATAAAGTCAGCCTGCTGATCAGCCTGCTGGCCACGCGCCCCGAAATGGAGAAGGTCATCGTCTTCGCACGTACCCGCCACGGCTCTGACAAGATCGTGCGCAAGCTGGATGACGCCGACATTCGCGCCGAAGCCATTCACAGCGACAAGACGCAGCGCGCTCGCACCAACACGCTGGAGGCGTTCCGCAAAGGCCGCGTGCGCGTACTGGTGGCGACCGACATCGCCTCGCGCGGTATCGATGTAGACGGCATCACGCATGTCGTAAACTTTGATCTTCCCGAGGAGACGGAATCCTATATCCATCGCATCGGCCGTACAGCGCGCGCCGGTGCCGAGGGTGTCGCCTACTCTTTCGTAAGCGCAGAAGAACGCGGCCTGCTGCGCGCGATCGAACGCATGATCCGCAAGGAGATTCCGATCGACACCGCGCATGGATTCCATTCCGAGCGTGCGGAACGCGCCGCCGGTAAGGGCGGGGCAGACAGTCTGCCGCAGCCCTCTTGGATGAAATCGAAAAAGGATCGTCCTGATGCGTCGCGCCGTCCGGATCGCCGCGGGCGACCGCCGCGCTTCCAAGGACGCGCGCAACCCGACTTTCGGCGCAGGCCCGATGACGTGCCGCACACCAGCGAGCGTGATGCGGCATCCCGTCCGGACAAAGCGCGCAAACCCGCGCCTGCGCCGCATCGGGAAAACGCCGTGCAAGCCGACGATGCGCCGCGCTGGTACGACAAACCCCTCCAGAAGCGTCCGAAGCGTTACGATCAAAAAGGCGAACGTCGGCCCGCCGACACCAGGCCCGCTGACCGCGAGCGTCCGCCGCGTGATGACGACATGCGTGGCGACCGCCCCGCGCGGCCTTTCCGGCCGCACCTTGGCGACAAACGCAAGCCGCGAAGCGGCGGTTTCAAGTTATAGATTCAGCGCTGCGCCCGGTGCTGCGTCATCGTCATGCCGAAGGTGCGTCGGAACACCTTGCCAAGATAACTCGCGCTGGTGAAGCCGCAGGCGTGTGCGATGGCCCGCACCGAGTGGTTTGTCTCAGCCAACAGCGCACGAACCCGCTTTAGGCGCGTTCGTTGCAGTTCGTCTTGTAACGTAACGCCGACACACGCCCGGAACCGCATCTCCAGCGACCGGCGCGACACGCCCGAGTGTTGCACGATCTCGGGAACTCCCACCGGGTTCTGCGCATTCAGCCAGATGTACTCCAGCGCGCGCGCCACTACCGGGTCAGCGATCGGGATCGTTTCGGTCGAACGTCGCGTCACCACTTTGAGAGGCGGAAACACACGCTCCACGCGGCGCGGACGTCTCCCCCGCGCGCGGCGCATCAACTGGTCCAGAAGTCGCGCCGCCTCAAACCCCATGCGGTCGGTATCCAGCGCGATACTTGAAAGCGGCGGCATCGTGGACCCGCAGATCAATTCATCGTTATCTACCGCCAATACTGCCACCTCGTGCGGCACGCGCAGACCGGCCATACGACAGGCGTCCAGCACCTGACGCCCACGCACATCCATCGCCACGAACACGGCGGCCGGCTTGGGCAATGCGGTCAGCCAAGCACAGAGGCGTTGACGCTCGCGGCTCCAGTCTTGACGCTCATGCGCCGTCAGCGGGCCGTACATCTCACACTGATGGCCGACGGCATGCACACGCGCGGCAAACGCCGCACCACGCTCGCGCGACCAGTTGATATCGTGAATCTCGCCGACAAACCCGAAGTGCGTAAAGCCACGTTCCAAATAGTAGTCGGCAGCCAACTCTCCGATCGCGCGCAGGTCCGAAGCGAACACGCTGTGACGCTGCAACAGGCCATCGGGCAATTGCACCGCATCCAGCGGGTCAATCAACACAGCCGGCACGTCGGCGGCCAGCACGGCCTCAGCGTATGCGCGGTTTTGGATCACGCCGATCATGCCGGAGCCGTTCCAGCCTTTCAGCGCCGGCAGTCGCTGTTCGCCCGCGCGTCCCTCGGCCACATGCAGGCTCCATGGGCCGTGGATCTGCTCATACCGCAATACCCCGCGCAAAATATCGCGGTGTGCCTGCTCGTTGGTCTCGAACAGTAAAGCAACCTGTGGTGGTGCCGATAGATACTGGCGTGTCATGGATTACGCAAAATTACCACAAAAGGGACGCGGTGTCATGTCCTGAAGGCTATTGGCAGTCTTGGACATATCGGCTACAATTCCATCACCTTCGAGACAGGAGAAATTTCGTGAATCAGAAACCTGAAACTACAACTGCGGAGCACTGGGAGAAGGGGCAAGCGTCTGCTTGCCCAGCGGCGGTCACGCCGCCACCCCGTAAAAAATCTCTGCGTCTCCGCATCTCTGCGCTAAAAAAACGCTCAACGCTCAACTTTCAACGCTCAACGCTCAACTTTCTGCGGGCGGGGACGCCCGCGCTCCCGACTGTGCACACACAAAACACGCGCTCGACTCGCATGCCCCCCGTCACTAACCGATTGCCTTGGCGGTCTGCTGTTTGCGCTTTGCTCAGCAGCGCGGCATTGCTGGGATTCGCCGCCGACACCAACATCGTGTCGCGCCCGGCGGATCTCGTCGCGAATCGTGCACCCGGCATCTGGCCTGTTGTCAGTCACGCGACCGCCCGCCTCCCGCGCCGCATTGTGGTCGGCCTCTTCAACCGGGAGAACACGGAGAAGCGTTTCGACGTGCCTCTTGTTGCGTTGGGACTGCCTGAAGCGGGCACCTACATCGCGTTCGACCTCTGGCGCAACGCGCTCACCCCGCCCTTTCAAGGCCGCCTCGTCCACACACTTCAGCCGCAGGGCAGTACCGTGCTGACCGTGCGTCCGGTGATCGACCGCCCGCAACTCATCGCCACCTCGCGCCACATCAAGCAGGGACTGCTCGACGTCACTGCCGAGCGTTGGGAAGCCACCACGCGCACTCTTTCAGGCATCAGCGAAACAGTCGCCGGCGACCGTTATGAACTGCGCATCCTCACCTACACGACCGATGCCGACGCACCGGGACGTCCTACGCGCGGCTTCGTAGTAGAGTCCGCCGGCATCACCGGTGCCAACGGTTATGAGTTGATCATCGCGCCCGGCGATGGCGTCGCGATGCGTCCGGATGACGCCTACGCCAACCCCAACACACCTGACGCCCCGATGACAACACTGTACGAGCCGGTAGCTGAAAAAGGGCTCGTACGCTTCGCCTTTATCAGTGGAAGCGGCGGCTCGGTCTCGTGGCGCATCACTTTCTCTGACCGCCCCGCACCGGCCGCCGCCGATTTCCGTTGAACTTAGAGTTCGCGGATGTAGATGTTTTTGAATTCGATCGGATCGCCGTGGCACTGCAGCTCGATCTGCTCCTTGGGGAAGATCGGCTGATTGCGATCCCAGTAGTTTTCCAAGACCGTGTTGTCCACGACCAGCACATCGTTCAGCTTGACCGTCACCTTGTCGCCGACCATCTTGATGTAGAAGGTGTTCCAGTCGCCGATCTGACGGTCAGCGATCGCGAGCGCCTTGCTCGGGTTCTTCTTGTTGTTGTACAGACCGCCGGAGCCGATATTCCACTGGTTGTACGGATCCCAGATCTGCACTTGCGGCGAGCCGCGCAGGTAGAGTCCGCTGTCGCCGCGCACGGTCAACAGCCGCCAGTCGACCCACATCTCGAAATCGCCGTAGTCCTTGGCCGTGGCCAGGCTATACCCTTTGCCATCAAAGTAGAGCGTGCCGCCGTCGCGCACATGCCAGCTCTTGCGCATCTCCTCGTCGGCCTTCACCTGCATCTCGGCGCGCTTCTCGGGCGAAGCCTTCTGACGGACGATCGGATTGTCAAACTTCTCAGCGCGGGTCACGCCCTTCCAGTTCGTCAGGTCCTTGCCATTGAACAGCGCGGTGAATCCGGGCGGCGGCGTATTGTCGGTCGGCTTCACCACCTTGTAATCAGCCGGGACCTCTTTGATGCGGATATTTCGCCAGTCCACGCGTGTGCCGTGTCCCAACCAGCCGATATGCCCCTTGGCATTGTGCAGGCCGGGATGCGGCCGCTTGTCCATCGTCTCTGTGATGGTGGAGAGATCGGCATCCACAATCACCTCGCCGTTCAGGATCACCGTGATTCTTGATCCAATCGCGCGGACCTCCTGAACATTCCACTGGCCGACCTTTTTCTGGAAACCGCGTTTGGCCGGCACCACGCCATAGATCGAGCCGTGGTACTGATACGGTTGCAGCTTGGTGTACTGCGGTCCCGAATCATCAAGAATCTGCAATTCCATCGCGTTGTAGGCCGCATCCCCCCCCAACGGCGCACGAACGGCCAGCCCGTTGTTGGAGTTGGTGTACAGCAGAAATTCGAAACGCAGAATGAAGTTGTCGTACTCCTTGGCGGACATCAGCTTGCCACCCTTTTTCGGATTACAGTAGAGAATTCCATTCTCCACATTGTACCCGTCGGTCGCGCCGACCCATCCGGTCAAATCCTTGCCGTTGAACAGCGAGACGAAACCTTCCTCGAGAGCCGGTCCGTCCGCGTGCATCGTCCAGACGCCCGCCAACGTAACCGCGCATGCTACTAATAGATGCTTCATGTGTTTGTGCCCCTTTTCTCGTTTTACTGGCAGGAGCTCCTGCCATCACTTTTACCTACCCATTAAAATCGAATACCCGCCGAAAAGCAATACGTGTTTTTTCACCATGGTCGAAAGTAATCGGTTAATAGCAGGGGAGTGCGAAGATCATGCGTTTCTGGTGAAAAGGGAAGCAGAGAGTCGGGGGCGCGGGCGTCCTCGCCCGCAACAACGTGTCTTGCAAAAGGGTGTGGCACGGGCATCTTGCCCGTGTTTCATGGGCGGGACGCCCATGCCACGAGGGGGTTTGAAAAGCTTCTCTTGGAAACCATACCGCGCATCGAAATCTCAATCGGCCTTTCACAGAACGGGCGGGGACGCTCGCGCTCCCCCGCGCATACACAAACCACGCACTAAACTCGCATGCCCCCTGTCACCAACCGATTACAGGTCGAAAATTACCAAAAACCTCCGTGTCTTCACGTCTCTGCGTTAAAAAACCAAAAAGCGACCAGCGAAACGGGAACATCGAAGCTTGACGGTACCCCCCGAATCCGAAACAATGAGATTTTGTACTTAAGGACTCTTTTCGGGAGCGGAAGCGGATGGGTATCGTCATCGACCATGAGGCGCGCAAGCGCGTCATCATCGAAAAATCAGTCAAACTCTTTGCGGAGCAAGGGTATGATGGCGTCACCTATCAAAAAATAGCGGACCGTTGCGCGATCGCCCGTACGACGCTCTACAAGTATTTCCGGAACAAGCGCGAAATCTTTAACACGGTGATCTGGGAAGTCTCCCATCTGTTGGTCGACCGGTTCGACGAGGTGCTCTCCTCCAAAATCAGCGCGCTCGCCCGGCTCGAACGCATCATGGCCGCTGTCATCCAGCTCTTGTTTGAGCAGCGTGTCATTTTAACGGTGATTCTCGACTACGTGCTGGCGTCGCAACGTGCCGGACATGACTTGTCGCGAAACATCCGCAGCCACACCATCGGCCTACGACGCATCATGCACAGCCTGATCACTGAAGGTATCCGTCGCGGCGAACTACGCAAGCTCAGCCCTGGCCTCACAACCGACTTGGTGTACGCCCAACTGGAGGCGACCGTCCTACGATTGACCGTCAGCCAGAATGCCGATTATGATCGGATTATCTCAATGTTCCAACAGACCATCGAAGCCCTTAAGGCACCGGCCACAAACAACGCGAAAAACAGCCGCAATAAAGCATCATGACTCGTCGTATCCAAATAGCAGTAGCACTCTGCGTCGTGTGTGCGGGATGCGTGTTCGCCGCCGACAACGATGAGACGGCGTATTCATCGCGCGCCTACGCACCACGCAAATCCGGTAACGCCAAAACCTACCAGGCATCGACGTACAAATCCGCACGCGCGCCGCGTACAGTTGGCAAGCCGCTGACAACATCCCCCTCAAAACGCCGGTGGAACCCATTCCGTCGCAACAAAACGCTTGAGGATGCGCCGCGCACCGAGACACCAAAACGTATTGAGGAAACGCCGTACCAGCAACAGAAGCACATCGCCGTCTCGACCCTCAAACCCGATCCCAACGCCGTTCAGGAGCGCAAGCCGTTTGTCGCGTCTGAAAAAGACGTGCCCAATGCCGGTTTCACGCCGGCTGAAAAATCCGGCTGGAAAAACCCAATGCTCAAGCCGCGGCAAGGCATCAAGGACACCGCCGAGTGAACGCGACGCCCCATCCCGCCGCCTGGGGTTTGCTGCCCGAAGAATGGAAGCCGCTGTGCGAGGAACTGGGGTTGCCATCTTTCCGCGCCACACAGATCGTCACCGGGCTCTACCAGACCTTTGCCCTCTCGTGGAACGACATCACCACGCTACCGGTCGAGTTGCGTGAGCAACTCAGCCAAACCATCGATCTGACCCCGCTTGAGATCGCGCACATCCAGCACGCCGGCGATGATGTCCGCAAGCTGCTCCTGCGCTGTCAGGACGGCGCATGCATAGAGACGGTCATGATCCCCTCCAAAGGCCGTCTCACGCAATGTATCTCCTCGCAAGTCGGCTGCAACTTCCGCTGTGCGTTTTGCGCCAGCGGACAGCGCGGGTGCGTCCGCAGCCTGACCGCTGGCGAGATCGTCGGTCAAGTGATGGCCGCCTGCCAGCTCATGCGCGCCGACCAGCAGGCCGCTGGAGTCCCCGCGACCGGCGGCACCCCATCCCGTACCCCCGGCGCGAAGCCCACCCTGCCGCGTCCCGGCAACATCGTCGTCATGGGCATGGGCGAGCCGTTTGACAACTACGACAACGTCCTGCGCGCTCTGCGCATTCTCAACGACCAGAAGGGCATCAACATCGGCGCACGCCATATCACGATCAGCACCTGCGGTGTTGTGCCGGGCATCCAGCGCCTGGCCGAAGAGGGTGTCCAGTTCGAGCTGTCGGTCTCGCTGCACGCGCCGAACGACGAACTGCGCAACCAGTTGATGCCGGTGAACCGGCGCTGGCCCGTGGCGGAACTGATCGCGACCTGCCACAATTATTTTGAAAAGACCGGACGCATCGTGACCTTTGAGTACACTTTGATCAAAGACTTCAACGACCGTCCGCAGCACGCCGACGCCCTCATCCGCTTGTTGCGCGGCATGCCCTGTAAAGTCAACCTCATCCCGCTCAGTCCGGTCGATGGCTTTGATGGCACGCCTCCACTCGAACAAGACGGTCTCGCTTTTCTCGATCGGCTGCTCAAAGCCAAACTCGCCACCACGCTGCGGAAATCACGCGGCAAAGAGGTGGACGCCGCCTGCGGGCAGCTTCGCTTACGAACCCTCACATGAACGCGAACCCACAGCACAACGAATCCCAAGCGGTGAATGCCGACACCCCGTCGCTCGAAACCGTCACCGGCAGTGTAGAGTCGATCGTCTTCAGAAACGACGAGACCGGCTACACCGTCTGCTCGGTGAAGACGCAGGGGGGCGGTGTCCGCCAGCACGACGCCGTCGTGACCGTTGTGGGCTCCTGTGCGGCCATCTGGGAAGGCGAGGAGATCCACGCGGAGGGCGAATGGGTGCGCCATCCGTCGCACGGCCAACAGTTTCAGGCGAAGACCATCACCTGCATCACGCCGACCTCGACCGAAGGGATACGGCGCTATCTGGCCAGCGGTATGATTAAAGGCATCGGCCCCAAATTCGCGCAGCGCATCGTCGACCACTTCGGCGAGCGCACGCTGGAGGTGATCGATAAAGAGTCCGGCCGTCTGCGCGAGGTCGAGGGCATCGGTGAAAGACGCCGCAAGCTCATCAAGGAGTCGTGGACCGAACAGCGCGACGTTCGCGAGATCATGATTTTCCTCCAGTCGCACGGTATCGGTACCGCCAAGGCATCGCGCATCTACCGGCAATACGGCGCCGACGCGATTGCCATCGTCAAGCGCAACCCCTACCGTCTCTGCGAAGAGGTGTGGGGCATCGGCTTCAAGACTGCCGATGCCATCGCGCTCAGCGTGGGCATCCCGCACGATTCCGAGGTCCGCGCGCGCGCCGGTCTGATCTACACCTTGCAGACCGAATCCGATGAAGGCCACTGCTTCACCCCCGAGCCCGATCTGTTGCTGCACGCGCAGGCTCTGCTCGACATCACCGTCGAGATCTTGGGCGACGCACTAAGCAAAGAGTTCGAGAAGGGTACGCTCGTCAAAGAAGAGGATCGCATCTATCTGCGCGACCTGTTCCGCGCCGAGACCCGTGTCGCAGCCAGCCTGACCCGTCTGCTCGACGCCCCGCAGCCGTTCGCGCCGATCGATGCCACCGTCGCCATTCCATGGGCCGAACGTAAGATGGGATTGAATCTCGCCCCGTTGCAGCGCGAAGCCCTGCGCAACGCCGTCACCTCGAAAGTCTCGATCATCACCGGCGGCCCCGGCGTCGGCAAAACCACAATCATCCGCGCGCTGACCGAAATCTTCGGCGCGCGCAAAATGGACATCCGGCTCGCCGCTCCGACCGGGCGCGCTGCGAAACGCATGTCCGAAGCGACCGGACGCGAAGCCCAAACCATCCACCGTTTGCTCAAGTTCAACCCGAGTGTCGGCGGCTTTGAATTCAACATCGACAATCCGATGAACGGCGATTGCTTCATCTTGGACGAGACCTCGATGATCGACATCCGGCTCATGGATCAGTTTCTACAGGCCCTGCCCGACTCCGCCACGCTGATCTTAGTCGGCGACACCGACCAACTTCCAAGCGTCGGCCCCGGCAATGTCCTGCGTGACCTGATCGCCTCCGGTCAAATCCCCTGCTGTCGGCTCGACACCATCTTCCGCCAGGACACCTCTGGACTGATCGTGCGCAACGCCCACCATGTCAACCATGGCGAACCGTTCGAAACGCACACCGGCGACAGCGACTTCTATTTTGTGGAAACTGGAGACCCCGAAAAAATCATCGCGCGGACAGTCGAGCTGATGACCAACCGTATCCCCCTGAAATTTAAGCTCGATCCGCTCGCTGATGTTCAAGTGCTGACGCCCATGCGCCGCAACCTGCTGGGCACCGAAAATCTAAACAGCGTGATCCAGACCGCGCTCAATCCGTCTGGCCCCTCGCTGGTACGCGGCTGCACACACTTCCGGGTCAATGACCGCGTCATGCAGTTGCGCAACAACTACGACAAAGAGGTCTTCAACGGCGACATCGGCTTCATCAAACAGGTAGATGCAGAAGACCGCGCGCTGATCGTTTTGTTTGACGGGCGACCCGTGCGTTACGCGCAGAGCGAACTCGACGAACTGGTGCTGGCTTACGCCTGCTCGATCCACAAATCCCAAGGCAGCGAATATCCCGCCGTGATCGTGTTGCTCCACACACAGCACTTCAAGCTGCTTCAGCGCAACCTGCTCTACACCGCCATCACACGCGGCAAGCGGCTGGTCATGGTGGTCGGCTCCTCCCGCGCCGTAAACATAGCGATCAAAGCCAACCAAGTCCGCGAGCGGCGCACCTCGCTACGCGAGCGGCTGCGGAACGCGATTCAACGGGGCTAACGCCTCGGAAGGAGGAGTTAGGATTTAGGAGTTAGATCGGGTGGAGACACGGGGATTGCGCCCCGTGTCCCTCCCACACCACCGGACAT
>DAOTMQ010000099.1:0-6854 GCA_035450385.1 Kiritimatiellia bacterium
TTGACAATCCGGACCCGCTGGCGTACGCTGTGACATCAAACGGCCGGGGTGTTCTTCCGTGAGGAAGAGCTGAGATCACACCCGTAGAACCTGATCCGGATCATGCTGGCGAAGGGAGACTCAGACAGGGAATGCACCCGACCGGCGTGCGTTCCCTTTTTGTTTTTCAGCGCCGTCGGGAGGAGTGCAACCATGAGAGTACTGCTGAATGGCGAACCTTACGAAACCGCAGCGCGGTTCATATCGGAATTAATTGCTGAACAAGTACCTACTGTGCGTGTGGCCGCAGTAGTGAATGACCGCGTGGTGCCCGCCGCCGAACAGGCCGTCACGCTACTTGCTGAGGGCGACCGCGTGGAACTGCTGACCTTCGCGGGTGGCGGCTGATCTGATGAAAAGGACAACGAAACATGAATCAGGAAGATGATGCTTTGGTGTTGGGCGATCACGCCTACACTTCACGTCTACTGCTGGGGACAGGTAAATTCGCCAGTGCCGACGTCATGGCGCGCGCCGTGGTCGCGTCAGGCGCGCAGATCGTGACTGTGGCACTGCGGCGCTTTGACCGCGACCGCCCGGACGATGCGCTGCTGACGCCGTTGTTGGCGATGGAGGGTGTCACGTTGATGCCTAACACGTCAGGTGCGCGCAATGCCGAGGAGGCGATTCAGGCCGCGCGCATCGCACGCGAGTTGTGCGGCAGCCGTTTGGTTAAAGTCGAGATCCACCCCAATCCGCGTCACCTGATGCCCGATCCGATCGAGACTTATCAGGCTGCACGCATACTGGCGGCCGATGGCTGGCTGGTGATGCCATACATTCCGCCCGACCCGGTTTTGGCCAAACGCCTCGAAGAGGTCGGCTGTGCCTCGGTCATGCCATTGGGTGCGGCGATTGGCAGCGGTCAGGGGCTGGCTTCGGCCGAGTTGCTGAAGATCATCGTGCGCGAGGCGTGCATCCCCGTGATCGTGGATGCGGGTCTGCGTGCGCCGTCGCAGGCCGCCGCCGCGTTGGAGATGGGGTGCGATGCGGTGCTGGTCAACACGGCGGTAGCCGATGCCGGCGACCCGCCGGCCATGGCTGCGGCCTTTGCGCAGGCAGTGAAGGCCGGTCGCAGCGCGCGGCAGGCTGGCCTGATGCCCGTGGGGCAAGAAGCGCAGGCTAGCAGTCCATTGACCACCTTTCTGCAAGGAGGGGGGCGCGTGTGAATGCGGTCTCATCATCGCCGCGCGGCGACATGCCCCGCGAACTGGATCCGCGTCCTTGGTTGGAGTTGCCACCGCCAGATGCGCGGGCGGTCGCCGCCGCGCTGGCTACAGAAGAGCCCGACGAAGCGGCGTTTGTCACGTTAGCGCGCGCGGAACCGACGCGCTGGCTGGAGGCTATGGCGCAGCGGGCACAGACGTTGACGCGCCGCCAGTTCGGGCGCACGATTCAGCTCTACGCGCCGCTGTATCTTTCGAATTACTGCTCCGGCGGTTGCGCTTACTGCGGGTTTGCCGCCGATCGCGACCAAGTGCGTCATCGGTTGAAACCCGACGAAATCGAACGCGAGTTGACTGCGTTGAAGCGGCTGGGCTTCGAGCAGGTGCTACTGCTGACGGGCGAACGTACGCCGCACGCCGGTTTCGACTATCTGCTTGCGGGCGTGCGCATGGCGGCGCGTCTCTTTCACGAGGTCACGGTGGAAGCGTTCCCGATGACGGTTTACGAGTATCACGCACTGGCGGAGGCCGGTTGCACCGGCGTGACGATCTATCAGGAGACCTATGATCCCGACGCCTATGAACGCTTCCACCGATGGGGACCGAAACGCGACTACGCGGCGCGGTTGGACGCGCCGTCGCGTGCGCTGTCCGGCGGTATCGCGAGTGTGGGACTCGGCGCATTGCTGGGTCTAGCCGATCCGCTGGCCGACGCGCTCGCGCTCTTCCGGCATGTCCGCGTGTTGCAACAACGTTTCTGGCGTGCGGCGTTCTCCGTTTCGTTCCCCAGATTGCGGCCCGAGGCGGGGGGCTTTCAGGCACCGCATCCGGTCGGCGACCGTTGGCTGGCGCAACTCATTTTTGCTTTCCGCATTTGTCTGCAGGAGACCACGTTGGTACTTTCGACACGCGAGGCACCGGCGTTTCGCGATGGTCTGGCCGGGGTGGGTATCAACCGCATGAGTGCCGGCAGCCGCACAACGGTGGGTGGCTATGATGGTCGTGCTGAAGATACGGGACAGTTCGCAGTGTCGGACGGTCGTGACGTGACAACGTTCTGCACGATGTTGCGCACGCACGGACTAGACCCCGTTTTCAAAAACTGGGATAGCGCGTACCGTTCGGTGCTGCCGCCTTCCGCGCTGCGCGCGGAGTTGGCATTTAGGATTTAGGAGTTTTTTACTTGAAAGTTGAGCGTTGAGCGTTTTTTTGGTGTCCCCACGAGCCGCCTTCCGCTGCGCGGAAGGACGGTTTCAGGTTCCTTTGCGGAGCACCGGGAGGGGCAAGCGTCTGCTTGCCCAGCGGCGGTCATGCCGCTACACCGTAAAAAATCTCTGCGTCTCCGCGTCTCTGCGTTATCAAGAAAAGCAATGTCATTTGGAGCCGATTTAGTAGCATGAGCCTTACATCCCAGCAAAACGCGCGTTACGCGCGGCACTTGGCGTTGTCGGAAATCGGCGCGGCCGGACAGGCGCGTCTGGCCGCTGGCAGCGTGTTGGTGGTCGGGATGGGTGGACTCGGCTCGCCTGCGGCGCTTTATTTAGCGGCGGCGGGAGTGGGACGGATCGGCGTGATGGATGGCGACACGCTGGAGCTGAGCAATCTGCAACGCCAGATCCTGCATCGCACGACTGATCTTGGACGCCCCAAAGCGGCATCGGCAGCGGATACTCTGAACGCGCTGAATCCCGAGATCACGATTATCCCGATCCCGCAACACCTGACGGCGGCGAACGGTCGCGAAATGATTGAGGGGTACGATGTGGTCATCGACGCGACCGACAGCTTTGCGGCGAAATTCCTGATTGCGGATCTCTGTCATGCGGCCGGACGGCCGGTGGTGCATGGCGGCATCCGTGCGTTCGAGGGATCGGCGATGACGGTGATTCCGGGGCGCAGCGCCTGTTACCGCTGTGTATTCGAGCAACCTCCGACGGCGGAAGAGGACACACCGCGCGGGCCGCTGAGTACGTTGCCGGGCGTGATCGGTACGGTGCAGGCGACCGAAGCGATCAAGCTGTTGCTTGAGGCACCGCCCGAGACATTGCTGGTAGATCGTCTATTTGTGTTCGACGCTTGGCACTTGACTGCGCGGACGGTGCGCGTAATGCGTCGGAACGGGTGTTCGTGTAAAACGTGTCGTTCGAGAGGGTGATGCAAGATGCAAGGACTGTATCTGATTTTGACGAATCCGGTGACGGGATACGAACGTTGCGCCGAAGCGGCGGTGGCGTGCGACGTGAGGTGGTTGCAGTTGCGGATGAAGCGCGCGCCGCGTGATGAGATCATCGCAGTCGGGCACATGCTGCGCGCCATCACGCGCGGCACGGCGACGCATCTGGTGATCAATGATGATGTCGAGATCGCGCGCGAGGTCGACGCCGACGGCGTACACTTGGGGCAGGACGACATGCCGCTGGACGAGGCGCGGCGGCTCTGGCCAGCGACAGGTAAAGCCTTCGGCCTTTCCACGCACAGCCGCGAGCAGGCCGCACGCGCGGTGGCATACGCGCCGGATTATATCGGTGTGGGGCCGGTCTTCGCCACGCCGACTAAGGCGATCCCCGATCCGGTGCTCGGCCTAGGGGAGATGGGGGCGATCATCCGCGCCTCACCCGTGCCGACCGTGGCGATCGGCGGCATCGACTCGGAAAATCTGGCGGATGTACGCCGTCACGGTGCCACCGCCTTCGCAGTGGTGCGCACGGTTAATCAAACATCCGATCCAGCATCCGCCATCCGCAGGCTTCAAGCCGTGTGGCGGGAGGCGGGGGCAGTTCATTAGGCTCAGTTCCGTACGGCGTCGGCTAGCAGGCTAAAGGCTTTGTCGGGGCTCGCGTCTTGCAGTCGTGCGGCAGTTTGGTCGGTCAAGGCCGGTAGGGCACCGACCGCCGCGTAAAAGGTGTTACGTTGCGCGCGGTCCGGGAACTCCGCCATGGCACGCGCACCGAGATAGGGCGCATCCGCATACCGGGCCAGCACGCTCTGGCCGACCATGATCTGCATGCCCTGCACAAAGACAGAGGCGTAGCGGCTCAGCACCGGACCGGCCAGATCATCGACGAAGGGCAATCCGCCTTTATTCATCTCGGTGCCGATGTTGACCGGCAGATTACGCGCGACGCAACCGGCCACGATCTCGGCGAGCTTGGCCTGTTTGGTGGCCGCTTCGTCAGGCGACTTGAGGTTCCAGTTGCGGTCCGGAATGATGTTGAGCGCGGCGCAGCCTTTGGCGGTCATCAGATCCAGCAGCCGGTCGGCGTCTGCCTCGCCGTCGCTGGTGCCGTCCAACCAAGCGATGGTGGGGATGGCGTCGCACGCCTTCACCCAGCGCGTAAAGCCGTCCGCCAACGGGAAGGTTTTTTCATCCGGCTGGATGTAGCCGATGCCGCCGCGCTTGGCGAGCGCGTTACGGATCCGATCTTCGAGTTTCGGCAGGACCGCTTCGAGCGTGGGGTAATCGGCCTCGTTGCAGGCGAGCAGCGGTGCCCAGAAGGCCGCGCGCGCTGCGGCGTCGGCAAACGCCTTCTCCGCCTGAACGCGGTAGGCGCGCACGATGTGGCGCTCGGTGGCGACACCTTTCGGAGTCAGCGGCAGCACGTCGCGCGCGTAGTCAATCGCAATCGCGGGCAGCGCGGCGTTGACGCGGGCGATCAGCGCAAGATTGCGTTCCTGCGCGCCCTGACGAAGTGCCGCCAGCGTCGCGGCCTGCGGGGTATCGATCTCCGGCTCGCGGGCGAAGCCGCAACCCATGATGTAGGTCACGCCCGGTTCACCCGGCGAGCTGATGTCGCAGGTCGCCAGTTCCGGAACATAGGCGCGAGTCTCCAGATGGACGGCGGTTCGCAACGCCAGCAAGCGACCAGCGGCGAGGAACTCCTCAAGGCCGTCGAGCACGTCGAAGTCGCACAGCGCCGCAGCGCACAGGCCGCGCACGCGGCACTCGTACGCTACGCGCGAGGGCGACCAGCCGTCGGCGTTGTACGAAAAGAACGAGTGGCAGTGCATGTTGAAGTTCGCGCCGGGCTCGGGGAAGGTTCCGGCGGCGAGCGCGTTGAGCGCGGCAGTGCGCGTTTCAGGTGAAAAGCTGTCCAGCGCGGCGATTTTCTCAGCGGTCATAAGATTCCTCCAACAGGTCTGCTTACAGGCATTCAGTGTTACGCCGTGCGGGCGCGGTCGTTGTATTCGCCGGTCCGCGTGTCGATGCGGATCACGTCGCCTTCGTTGATGAAGAGCGGGACGGCCAGTTCGTAGCCGCCTTCGACGGTGGCGGGCTTGGTGACCTTGCCGGAGGCGGTATTGCCTTTGACGCCGACCTCGCAGCTAATCACGGTGCGCTCGACCATATTCGGCAACTCGACATCAATCACCCTGTCGTTGAAGAAGAGGGCGTCGACGGGCATGTCGTCCATCAAGAAATACTTGTTGCGTCCGAGCACCTCCTCTTCGATCACCAACTCCTCGTAATTCTCGTTCAGAAACACATAGTGGCCGTCGTTTTCGTATGAGAAGCGCACCTGTTTCTGAACCAGCTCCGGTTTTTCGAACCTGTCATTCGAGCGGAAGCTTTTGCTCATGGTCGTGCCGGTCAGCATATTCTTCAGCTTGCAGTTATAGATTGCCTGTCCCTTGCCGGGCTTGCTGAAGTCAAACTCCGTGACCAGCCACGGCTGGCCGTCTTCCAACTGGATTTTCGCGCCCTTGCGCAGATCAGATACGGTAAGCATAGTCGCCCTCTCTCGTGTTTGAAGTAAAAGGTCATGTTACAGAGGGTCACGGCAACCTGTCAAGTTGCACGCTGCGATTTTGGTTTTGGTCGGTAAAACTCCTGCGGCCGCGATGCCGCCTATGAATTCACGTCTGTTCATGTGTCCTCCGCCATCCTCCGTCATCTCACAGGGCGGACCGGTAGCGCACCGGTTTCCGTGGTCGGTTCCTATTATGCGAGGGGGCGAGGAGAGTCAACCTCAGAATCTGACCTTTACGCAATCCGCAAAGCGCGTGAATAACGAAAGGCTTGAAGCGATGTAAAAGAAGGGGATACTATACCCCGGATATGCGTGTAGTCTTTACAGATCAGGGGAATGGCGGGGCGGGGGAGGTGCTCGACTTCTTGGCGTCGGCTGTTCGAGAAGGGGATAACGCGGTGGTACCGGCCGCGTATGTGCCGGTGTTGATGCGGGAGGGGCGCTGCCGACCGAATCGTGAGGGGATGTTTGAATTTCGACTGGATGCCCAGCCGCAGCGTTGCGGAATGGCGGAACGCGCACTGGCGGTATGCCTGCTGATTGCCTGTTCGCCGGTGATGCTGTTGACGACGTTGCTGATCTGGGTGTGCGACGGGCGGCCGGTGATCTTCAAGCAGATGCGCTACGGATATCGGGGCGCGCCTTTCACTGTGTTTAAGTTCAGGACCATGACGCGGCAGGCTGAGCGACTGCATGCTGACTTGCAGCGGCAGGGCGGACAACCGGAACGTCTTTTCAAACTTGAGCATGATCCGCGGGCGACTCGGCTTGGAAACATTTTGCGGCACACGTTCATTGACGAGTGGCCGCAACTGGTCAATGTCGTGCGGGGAGAGATGCGCTTGATCGGACCGCGGCCGTTGCCGGAAAGCGACCAAGGGCATTACACGCGGCCGGGACA
>DAOTMQ010000099.1:6954-12250 GCA_035450385.1 Kiritimatiellia bacterium
CATGGCCGTTTTCTGTCGCACAGGACTTCAAGATCACCGTCGCGGGTCAGGTTGAGGTTGATGCGCGGGTGCGGGGAGGCGCGTAGCGCGGCGATGCGGAGCGTGACCGGGTTTTGTGTGTGTTGCAACTGACGCACGGCCGCGCGGAGTGCCTTTGCCAGCATGCCGT
This sequence comes from Kiritimatiellia bacterium, assembly GCA_035450385.1. Classification (GTDB taxonomy): domain Bacteria; phylum Verrucomicrobiota; class Kiritimatiellia; order RFP12; family UBA1067; genus DUPH01. The sequence continues at coordinate 7,124 of DAOTMQ010000099.1, forward strand.
TGTCCGGCGCGTCGGGATCCAGCGTGACGTGGAGGTAGGAGCCGCCTGAATGTCTCAAGCGTGCGAGCCAGACCGCCGCGGCGGCACCCAGCGCCGCTGCGGCAAATGCGGGGAAACCGGCTCCGGCCAGTATGCCGGCCGCAGCCGTGATCATCGGCAAGGTCAGGTACGTGGGCATGGCGTCAGAATCATTGTCCGTCAGTATTAGCGGGAAGGGCGATGCCGCGTTTGCGGAGAACATCGTTGGGGCTTACGCCGGTCATGCGTTTGAAGACGGTGGCGAAGTACTGCGAGGTGGAGAAACCGCAGACCTGCGCGACATCGGTGACGCGCATATCGGCCTCCAGCAGGAGCCCCATGGCTCGCTCGATCTTCTTGTGGAGAATATACGCGTGGGGCGTCATGCCAGTGACGGAGTGGAAAATCCGCTTGAAGCTTGAGGATGAAAGACCGGCTTCGCGGGCGAGATGGTCGACGGTCGGGGACTCACTGATATGCGTCTCCAGCCACATGATCACCTTGCGTACGCGCAGTTGGTGGGCGTGCGCGGTTTCGGGCACGTTGCGGTCGAGCAGCTCGAAAAGGATGTGCTGCAGGCCGGCGCGCAACATGGCGGTGCGTGTGGGTGATGGGGGGCGGTCGGCGATCGCGAAGAGCCGACTGATGAGTTGGGGGAAGTCGGCCGGCCATTTCGAATAGAGGTTCACGGGGTGGCGCAGCATCGCTAGGATCGGCTGTGCCTCCTCGGGCGATAGGCCCAGCCAGTCGGACGTGCTGTCCGCATCCGGCAGCCGCAACTGGATCCACGCTTTTTTGCACGGGTAGGAGGGTTGCCCCGACGAGCCGTGGCCGGTATCCGGCGGAATGATGGTGCCTTCGCCACCGAACAGCGTGAACTCGTTGTCCAGCACGTTGTAAGGTTGAAACCCGCTTTCGACGTAGGCCAGTTCTGCCACACCGTAATGGCGGTGCTCCTGCAGCGGCGGATAAGCGCGCCGGTACAGAGCCTGGCCAAGCACCACACACTCCGGCACACCCGCTTCACGCAGGTCTACCGCGCGTCGGTCGGAGCGCTCGACGTAGTACGAGATCAGGTCTGAGTAAGGTACTGTGTTCATGGCATGAGGACTTGGAGTGCGGCGGCAAGCGGTATTCCGCGCGACGCCGCTTTTAAAGATCGAGTGTGGTGGCAAGGTGTGTGCAAAAGCGTACCGCGAGCCGCAGGTCCCTACACGTCGCTGGCGCAATCGACTAAGAGTGGAGACTAAGTGTATACGACTAAGTGTGGGGACTAAGTGTATACGACTAAGAGTGGTCGCTGTCCAGAGTTGCAGCATCATTTGTGGCCGGGTTAGTAACAGGTCGTCGCGGCGGAACCGGCGTACAGGGTGTCGCCGTTCAGCGTGGCGATGCGGTCGAGTCCGGCATACGAGGCCCAGATCGCTTCGGGGTTCAGCGTGTCGGTGTAGGAAGCGAAGTTCAGGCCCAGATTAAACTCTTCACGGACGATGGCGTATTCGGCACCGCACGGGTAATCGCAGATGCAGGGGCGCTTGCCGTTGCAGCGGCAGGGGCAGAAGCAGCCGATGGCCGTTGTCTCGACCTGTGCTACGGCCGGCGCCGCATCCCATAATGTGTGGTTGTCAGGCTCTTCGGCGGGGGCGGGCACGGGGAGCGGCAGCAACGGCGCGGTGGTGGAGGCCGGCGCGGATTGCAGGCTGACATTCGGCGACGCGGCGGTCGCGACGGCGTAGGTCTGCGGCTCCTCGTAAACCACCGTGGTTTGCGCGGCGGGAACAGTCGCATAAGTTTGCGGCTCTTCGTAGACCACTGTGGTCTGCGCGGCAGGCTGCGTGACGTAGACGGTTTCGGTCACGACTGGCGCGGGTTCGTAGAAGTAAGTGGTACGATAGACCGGCCAGGGGTTGTAGATATAGGAGACGCCCCCGTACCAGCCGGAGCGCCAGCCGCCGTAGTAGAGGCTGCTGAAGCCCCATCCGCCGCAGACCCAGCTATCGTAGTACGGCGTGGCGTAGACCGGCGCGCTGTTCCAGATGGAGAGACCGTAGCGGCGGTTGCTCCAGGAGAAGCTGAAGCCGCTGGCGGGATAGTACCACGCGGGGCTGTACCATGCGGGGGCATACCACGAAGGGCCATACCAACCAGGCGTGTACCAGCCGGAACCGATCGACAGGTTGAGATAAAAGCTGGAGTGGCTGCTGCGGCGATGGTGATGGCGTGGGCTATGATCGTAGTGGCTGGGTCGATACGGGCCTGGCGTATGGCGGTGGGCGGGGGGCGTGTAGACCGAATAGCGGCCGTCATGATAGCGGCTGGGGGTGCGGCGCAAGTCCGACAGGCCCGGCTTGACACGCGCGGGCGCGCCGCGGCGTGCATCCGGCATGCGGCGCGTGTCCAACAGTGAGGTGCCGCGTGTCGTGAGGCGGCTGGTGTCGGAACGCAACGAGGTCGGCGCGTAAGCCAGGCGACCGTCGGTGGTACCGCGCGGGCGAATGGCACCGGCGGTGCCGCGTGTGGCGGCACGGATCTGCGAGCGCTCGTCAGGGCGCGTGAGGCGCGTGGCCGCTGCGCGGTCGGCTGCGGAGGGCAGGCGGCTGATGGCGTCGTGATCGACGCGCGCCGCGCTGGTGCGCGTGCGCGCGAAGGTCGGTCGCTCGACGGTCGTCGTCCGCGTCGGGGACGCACCGCGTGTGGCACCGATTTCGGGACGTGTCCGGGACGGCGCGGCCGGATCGGAGCGTGTGACGGTCGGACGTGTCTGGACCGGTGCCATGCGGCCGGTACCAGGTGTACGCGCGGTGACCGGAGCGCTACGGTTGGCATCGCCACGTGTCGTGGCGGCAGGGGACTGGACGACCGGCGCGCGCGGGGTGGCGATCGACGGCACGGTCGGACGTGTTTGGGTCGGAGCGGTACGGCCAGTGTCGGGGGCGCGCGGAGCAACCGCAGGGGATTGGACGACCGGCGCGCGCGGGGTGGCGATCGACGGCACGGTCGGACGTGTGACGACCGGAGCGGTGCGTGTCTGGGACGGCTGGGGTGTCGGCGTTGTGCTGGGCGTGCTGGCCGGGCGCGACTGAGTGACCGTCGGGCGCGACACCGTGGGACGCGCGGGCTGCGGAGACGCGGGACGCGTCACCGTCGGTTGCGGCGTGCTGACACGCGGCGCAGATTGGACGCGCGGCGCACTGACACGCGGCGCAGATTGGACACGCGGCGCACTGACATGCGGTGCGGACTGGACACGCGGCGCGGACTGGACACGCGGCGCGGACTGGACGCGCGGCGCGGACATCGCCGCGGATGAACGGCCAGCGGACTGGCTGAAAGAAGACCGCGCGGGGGCGGATTGCGAAGCACTGCGAGACGGAGCGCTCCGTGAACTGCGGTCGCTGAACGAGCTGTTGCGTGTACGGGCAACGGAACCCGTTGCCGCGAAGATGGCGGCGACTAAGACAGCGCGTTTCAAGTTTTTCATGTCGTCCCCCTTTCTACCGCGATGGGTAAACGGTTCGTAACCCTAGGCCCACAATTGTAAACGCTTGGAACAAGGACGTCAAGCGACTCGGTTCGCAGTTCCAACGTTCCAACGTGTACTGTCAACCAATTAAACGGCGTGGCGGTCATCCTATTGCCGGTTTGAACAAATTTTTTAAACATCGGTTTAAACCCATAAATGAGACATAATTGCCCGTTTTTGGCTCAAAGCGACAGATTAGGTGTGACATAATGTTTTCGAGCGTGTCCCGGTTAAATGGGCGGCGACGGATTGAAAAAGTCATAACATATTGAAGATTAAGGTGTTATGTATTGTTTTTACGAATTTGGTTTAAAAAGATGGCATGTCGTTTGCTTGATTGAGGGCGTCCGTCGTATTCGTTTTGTGACAATGAGAACCCGGACGGACGGAATGGAGCGGAAAACGACAATGGCAAAAGTTTTAGGTATTGACTTAGGAACGACCAACTCCTGCATGTCCGTCATGGAAGGCGGCGAGCCGGTCGTGGTTCCGAACGCCGAAGGGATGCGCACGACGCCGTCCATCGTTGCGTTCACTAAAAGTGGCGAGCGTCTGGTGGGCCAGGCGGCCAAGCGGCAGGCGGTGACCAACCCCAAGAACACGGTCTATTCGATCAAGCGGTTCATGGGACGCCGTTATGACGAGATGGCGAATGAGGTCTCGATGGTGCCGTACGAGGTCGTGCGCGCCGCGAACGGCGACGCCCATGTGAAGATCGACGACAAGACCTATTCGCCGCCGGAGATTTCGGCGATGATCTTGCAGAAGCTGAAGGCCGATGCTGAGGCTTATCTCGGCACTACGATCACGCAGGCCGTGATCACGGTGCCGGCGTACTTTAATGACAGCCAGCGCCAGGCCACCAAGGATGCGGGACGCATCGCGGGGCTCGAAGTGCTGCGCATCATCAATGAGCCGACGGCCGCTTCGCTGGCGTACGGTCTGGACAAGAAGAAGGATGAGAAGATCGCGGTCTACGACTTCGGCGGCGGTACGTTCGATATTTCGGTGCTCGACATCGGCGACGGCGTCTTCGAGGTGAAGGCCACCAACGGCGATACCCATCTCGGCGGCGACGATCTTGATCAGGCGGTGATGAACTGGCTGATCGAGGAGTTCCGCAAGGAGAACGGGATTGACCTCTCCAAGGACATGATGGCCCTGCAGCGCCTGAAAGAAGCTGCGGAGAAGGCCAAGTGCGAACTCTCCTCGGCCACCACCACCGATATCAATCTGCCCTTTATCACGGCGGACGCCACCGGCCCTAAGCATATGACGGTCACGCTGACCCGCGCCAAGCTGGAGCAGTTGACCGACGGTTTGATCGAGCGCACGGCGCAGCCTTGCCGCAAGTGCATGGACGATGCCGATCTCAAGGCCGTTGACGAGGTGGTGCTGGTCGGCGGCCAGACGCGCATGCCCAGGTTGCAGGAGAAGGCCAAGGAGCTGTTCGGCAAAGAGCCGCACAAGGGCGTCAACCCCGACGAGGTGGTGGCGGTCGGCGCGGCGATCCAGGGCGGCATCCTCAAGGGCGAGGTCAAGGACGTGCTGTTGCTGGACGTGACCCCGCTGACGCTCGGCATCGA
>DAOTMQ010000100.1:0-3801 GCA_035450385.1 Kiritimatiellia bacterium
GGCGCAGGGTCTGGAAAACGGCGCCGAGCCGCTTAACGCCCTGCATGGCGCTGTGCCGTGCCGCAGGCGTGTCACAGAGGGGGGTGAGCCGCTGTTCGAGTTCGGCGAGCGTGCGGTCGGCCGCATCAAGCGCGCCGCGCGAGATTCCCGCAATGTCGCGCAGGAAGGCGGGGGGCGGGTCGGGCAGGCGTTCATCTTTCTTGAGCAGCGTCAGGGAGTCGATATGCAGCGCCATATCGGCCGGAGGGCGCGTGGTAAAGAAGTGGAGCGTGGTGATGTCGGCGCGGTTGACATTGTCTGGGAAGGCGCTGAGCGGCACGACGCACCGGGCGAAGCCGGAACTGGGCACCGCGAAGGAGTGGCGCAGACCCTGCCGGATGGGGACTTTGGAGTCGGAGACAAAGAGCGAGAACGGAAAGCGCGTCTCGGACGGGTTGGTGATGTCGACGACCAGCCGGTCGTAACCGCGCCAGTCGCGCAACGGCGTTTTCAGTTCGAACGCGGGCCACTCCGGCATGCCGGGCTGCCATTCGGCGGAACTGAACCGCAGGCTGTTGGTGCCGGATGTGGCGAAAGCGGGGACGATATCGAGTGCGGTCTTGGCGCGGTTGCGGTAGGGCAGTGCAGCCGCCGCGTCGGGCCCCTCGAAATCGAAGAGCGGCGCGGCGGCCGAGGCCGTAAGCGTAGCGCACAGCAGACCGGCTGCGGCTTTTGCAAAGGTCATGGAAGGCCTTTTGTTGTGGGTTGATAGAGTGCGTTAGGCGAGCGTGATCTTGCGGCGCACCGGATCGTAGAGCGCTTTGCGCCCGCTCTCGAACGACTTCATGGCCATGATGACCGGCACGGCGTGCCGGTAGCCGGCGTCGATCGAAGCGTTCGGCGTCTTGCCGCTGCGCATGCACTGGAGCCAGTCGAGGAAGTGGTCGGGATGGTCGACCGGCTTCACTTCGTTCTTGCCGCGGATCGTGCCTTCGCCGCGGCGCGGAGCACCTTCGCAGTCGTAGGTGGGCTTGCTCCAGTTGCTGATGTCGAGCGCGCCCTTATCGCCGTAGATCTTGCGGATCGAACCCGAACTGTTGGCGAGATTATTCGAACTGCTGACGAGGAAGCCTTCGGGGTAGATCCAAGTGGCCTGAATCACGTCCGGGCAAGTGAAGCGGTGTTCGTCCTGCCAAGTAGCGGAATGGGTACCGAGGCAGACGCAAGAGGTGGGGAGCGTCGCGCCCGTGATGTAACTCATCAGGTCGATGAAGTGCGCGCCGAGATTAGGGATCGGGCCGCGCGAAAATTCGTAGTGGCCGTACCAGCCGGACCAGATATCGTCGCGGAAGGGGCGATCAGGCAGGCCGTGCAGGAACTCCTTCCAGTCCACGTCTTCGCGGCGCACCTCTTTGAGATAGTGGTACCAATAGGGGCGCTCCGCATTGCGGCACTCCTCAACACGCGAAATGCGGCCGAAGATGCCAGTGCGGAACAATTCGCGCGCGCCGACGATCGAGGGCAGGCTGCGGATCTGAGTGCCGATCTGGACGACGGTGCCAGCTTCCTTGACCGCGTCGACCGCGCGTACGAGGTCCGGGAACTCGACGGCGAGGGGCTTCTCGCAGTACGCGTGGAGCCCCATGCGTGCTGCAGCTTCGAGTTGCGCAGTGTGGTGCAGGTCGCACGAGGCGATCATCACGGCGTCGAGGTCCTTGACGGTGAGCAGGTCGCGGTAGGAGACGAACTGCTGCGCGTCGCGACCGAACCACTCCTTCACCATGCCGTTAGCGCTCTCGCGTGCGACACGCCACGGATCGGCGACGGCGACAATTTCGAAGTTGGTCTCTTTGACGTGCTTATAGATTCCCTTCATGTGGGCGTTGCGTCCGCGGTCGCCGCAACCGATGATACCGATGCGGATACGGTCGTTGGCGCCAATCGAACGCCGCCGGGTGGCAGCGGTAACGGATGACGATGCGGTGGTACAGGAAGAGAGTGCCGAGGCTGCGACGGCGCTGCCCGTGAGCTTCAGAAGGTTGCGGCGGGAGATCATGGGTTACATCCTTTCACGTGAAACGAGTTAAAACACATTGTTAAACATTATCTGTGCGCTGGCCGAAAAATGCAATGCGTTTTTTACGGGGCAAATGTTTGAAAAAAGTCCATGCACAAAATCAAACGTATTGTTGCTGCGTTTCCTGTATACTCTCTCCTGTCGTTAACTGGATTTTGTCACAATCTCAGCAATAGGAGGACGAGAATGAGGAAACAAAATTGGATCATCATGGCTGTCTGTGCCTGTGTGGCATACGCATCGCATGCGGCCCCGCTGAACGCGCGCGAGGCGAACATCATCAAGGCGCGGCTGGTACCCGCGCCAAAACGTGTCGATCTGACCGACGGCCCGGATGTGGTGCTGAATGACGCACTTGCGGTGACGTTGGTCTGCGCCAAGGAGGGTGAACTGGCCGGGAAGCAAGTGCGCGAGATGTTTAAGACGTGGTTCGGCTGCCGTCCGAAAGTGACCACCGCCGCGCCGGGTGACACCGTGCCGAAGATCGCAGACGCCTACCGGATCGTAAGCACGAAGGGCACGTTGCGGATTGAGGCCGCCGATGCGGGGGGCGCACGCAATGCGATGCGCACGCTGCGCCAACTCGCCGAGCCGCTGCGCGGCACCCGCACTCTGACGTCGTACTTCATTCCCGAGACGGTCATCGACGACGCGCCGGTGATGGCGTTTCGCGGCTTCCACCTCTGTTGGTTCCCAGAAAACACGCCGGTTGAGATCGAACGTTATATCCGGCTGGCGGCGTACTACAAGATGAACTACATCGTGCTGGAGTCGTGGGGCATGTTCGTCTTCAAGAATCATCCGGAACTGGCATGGCCCGGCAGCACTATGACCCCGCGGGAGATCAAGCGTCTGGTCAAGATTGCGAACGAGTTGGGTGTGACGCTGATTCCGCAGATCAATCTCTTCGGGCACGCCACGGGTTCGCGCGTTAACTCCGGCAAACATAGCATTCTTGATTTCCATCCAGAGTTGCAGCCCTTGTTCGAGCCGAACGGATGGACGTGGTGCCACAGCAACCCCGAGGCGATGGCGCTGTTGGAAGAGCTGGTGCTGGAGATGCACGATGCCTACGGGCGGCCGCCCTATTTTCACGCCGGGTGCGACGAGGCCTACGACATGGGCACCTGCGCGCAGTGCCGCCGTTCAGATTACCCGAAGGTGGTCGCCACCTGCCTGACCCGCATCCACGACGCACTGGCGAAGCGCGAGTGCCGCATGATGATGTGGCACGACATGCTCCTTCGTAGCGGCGACCCGCGTTGGAAGGGATATTATGCAAACGGTGCGGAGTGGGCAGAGACCCTGCTGGATGCGCTGCCGCGCGATATCGTGATCTGCGACTGGTTCTACAGTCCTCCGGTCAAAGGCGAGAAGGAGGGCGAGACCTATCCGACGCTGCGCTACTTCAAGTCGAAGGGCTTCCCTGTGCTTTCATGCCCGTGGGAGCACCGCGATGGCTACGCGGCGCAAAGCCGCGCGGTTCAGGAGATCGGCTTAGACGGCATGCTCAGCACCACCTGGCATCATTTGTACGGGCATCAGTCCATGCGGCAGATCTATTGGAGCGCGGCCCATGCGATGTGGGGCACGCAACAGTTCGGTTATGGTCTTTTGGACTTCACGCGCCATCTGCGGCAGGCTGGCTGGGATGTGCCCCTGAAGAACTATGTCGATACCGGTTTCAACCACTATCAGATTCCCGAGAAAAACTTCACGCCGCGCTAAGAGGGAGAAGTAATAGG
>DAOTMQ010000100.1:3901-12249 GCA_035450385.1 Kiritimatiellia bacterium
CCAGATGAAAAGGTTGATGTTGCTGGGTGTCGTGGCCGTTGTCGCATGCGCGGCGGCAGGTGCTGAGTGGAAGATTCTGGAGCCTGTCGCTGCGCCGCCTGCTTATGCGGTGGCCGCGCGGGAGTTCCAGAAGCTGTATAGCGGCGTGACCGGGCGACAGTTGGAGATCACCGCCGCGCCTGACCCATCAGCCGATCTGGTCGTGATCGGCTCCGACAGCGTCAACCGCTTTGCGCGCACTGCCGTGGAGAATGGGATCATCCCGCCGCTGGATGTCGGTGCCGACACGGACGGGTACCGCATCAAATCAGCGGAGAAGGACGGTCGGCGCTGGCTCTTTCTCGCGGGCGGCAACGGCCGCGCCACGCTCTATGCGGTCTACGACTTCTTCGAGCGTCAGGCCGGTTGCCGCTACTTCTGGGACGGCGACGTCATTCCCCGGCGCGAGACGATTGAGATGGGCGGGCTCGACGTGCATGAGACCCCGCGCTTCGCCTACCGCGGGCTCCGCTACTTCGCCCATCGCAGTCTCGACCGCTTTCAGGCCGAGCACTGGGGGCCGGAGCAGTGGGAGCGGGAGATCGACTGGATCCTCAAAAAACGCCTGAACTTTTTCATGCTGCGCATCGGCATGGATGATGTATGGCAGAAAGCCTTCCCGGACATTGTGCCGTATCCGCCGACCAATGCACCATTGCCCGAGGCCGTGGAGCGCTCTTACGACGACCGTACGAGCGCGTGGCCGTTGCGCTATCGCGGTGAGCTGCGCAAGCATGTGCTGCAATACGCCCGTGACCGCGGCCTGATCCATCCCGAGGATACCGGCACCATGACCCACTGGTACAGCCGCACGCCCAAGGCGTTTCTTGAGAAAGCGCAACCCTCGTTTGTGCCGCAGGCGGGCGGCGCGTATCGCGGCAATCCGACCGGCGCGATCTGGGACATCCGGGACGATCAGAATCTGGACAACTACTGGAAGCTGACGCAAGCGCACGTCGACCACTACGGCGCACCTGACATGTTTCATACCATCGGGCTTGCCGAGCGTATCGTCTTCACCAACCACGCGGACAATCTGGAGATGAAACTCTACGCCTACCGCCGGATCATCTCGAAGCTGCGCGAGCACTATCCGGTGGCGCCGCTCCTAATCGCCTCGTGGGATTTCTATTATCCGGGTTGGACCGGCGACGAGGTGGCCAGACTGCTGGGATTGCTGTCGCCCGAGAACACGATCATCTTGGACTACACCTGCGATCTGCCGCAGCGGTTCCGGAGTTCCAACTTCACCCAGTGGGGGATGGTCGGCAAGTTTCCGTGGATGTTCGGTATCTTCCATGCGTATGAGTGGGAAACTGAACTGCGTGGCAATTATGACCTGATCCAAGAACGCATGCCGCTCGCCGCCGCTGACCCAATGTGCAAGGGGTTCATCTACTGGCCGGAGAACGCGCACAGCGACAGCCTGATATTGGAGTTCTTCACGAAGAACGCATGGCGGCCCGACACCCTGACGCCCGAGGCACTGTTGCCGGATTTCTGTCGCGACCGCTACGGTGCCGCCGCCGAGCCGATGCTGGCGGCGTGGCGTGCCGCGTTGCCGCTGATCAAACTGCACACCGAACTCCCGCCCGATTTCCGTGGTCTCGCGAGTCATGCGAACCGGGCGGTCACGGCTAAGCGCGCCGCCGATCTGAGGGACCAGTGCGAAAAGATCGCGCCGCAGATCAAGGGCGTGCCCGATCTGCTAGCCAAACTGCAAGCGTTGCCGGTCTTCGGCGGTGACGCCAGAGTTGACCGCGATGCAGTGGATCTGGCGCGTACCACGGCTGGGCGGCTTTTCAGCCTTGTTTTCAAGCGCTATGTGGTGACGCAAGGCGATTGGCTGCAAGGCAAGGCTGACGCCGCCACCGTGAAGGCGGCCGGTGCTCAATGTGTGACGGTGTTGACCGCACTGCGCGACCTGCTCGCGCTTCACGATGACTTTTCGATGAACGCCTCGATGGATAAGTTGCAGGCGATCCATCCCGTCAACCCGTGCTTCGAGCAGGCGCTCAAGGGCAACGCGGAGAACGGTTATTGCCGGAGCTACATCTATGAGCTGTTCAACGACTACTACCTCAAGCAACTGGCGCTCTACGTGGCGTGGGTGGACGAGCGCGTGGCGGGCGGCGATACAGCCAGTCCGATGAAGCCGGCCAAGCCGTTGCCGATGCAAGCGGTGACCGACGCTTTCTACGCCAAGCCGTTGCGCGAGATGGCACCGCCGGCCTGCGCTGACCGGAGGGCGGCATTCCGCGCGGCGCTGGAGAAGCTGAAATGACACGCTGGATCATTTTGTTTGTCTTCATGTGTTTGACGGTGAGCGCAGAAGTCAAGATGGTGCCGCCGCCGAAAAACCTCAAAGATTTGGGGCGCACGTGCCGTCTCGCTTCGGAGAGTGTGATTGTTGTGAGTTCACAAGCGGGGCAGACCGAACGTGCCGCTGCTGAGCGGTTGCAGACGCTGATCACACGGCGCTTCAAAAAACGGCTGGAGATCGTCGACGAAGCCAACACGACGGTCGGCGGGAAACAGCAGATCCTGCTGGGGCTGCCCGCCTCGTATGCCCGTCTGAATGCGGCTTTGGCGAAGAGCAGCGTTTCCTTTTCGGCGGAAAAACTCGGATCGGACGGCTTCCTGCTGGAGATGATTCCGGCTGCCGCAGGCGACACGGTGATCATCGCGGGTGGCGGTCCGCGCGGCGTGCTCTATGGGCAGGACGCTTTCTTTGACCTGCTTGAACGTCGCGACGATGGGATTGTTTTCCCGGCGGTGTCCGTGCAAGACTGGCCGAGCATCCCTTGGCGCGGACGCCCGCATTCGGTGCTGGCGCATCATCTTGAACCGGGGTCCATGGACGCATACGTCCGGGCGCGGCTCAATTTCACTGACGTGCGCGATAACCCGCATGTGCGGGCGAACCTTGTTTACGAGGCGCGCAAGGCGTCGATGGGATGCCCGCCCGGTGTGCCGCTTGATAAAGAGCGTATCGCACAACACATTGCTAACGCCCACAAGCATGATTTCTTCGTCTACGGGACGGTGTCCTGCGCCGTGCCGCGTGAACGCTTTGACCAAGTGCTCAACACCTACCGCGAATTGTTAGCGCTGGGCGCGGATGGCCTTTGGATCTCGTTTGACGACTCCGGTGCAGGCGGTTCGCCCTGCGAGATCATCAAGCATGTGCTCGCGCTCGGGGCCGAACACGGCATCAAGGGGCGGGCTGTCGCTATCACGCCGCCACTCAAGGAGTACCAAACAATCGATCTGCCGCTCAACCGCGAAATGGCCGCCGTGCCGGGTATGGCGGATGCAACGTGGTTCTTTACCCGTGTGCCGTGCGCGGCGGACGCGGCCATGGCCAAGGATATCGGGTTGCGGCGGCTGCCTGGCTGGTGGCACAACCTTGTGAACATCACGGCTGGCTTCACACATTCGGGAGAAGTGGTCGCGCCGTTGCGAGTGAGCAATCTCCCCGGATATCTCGACCTGCAGCCCTTGTCAAGCGGTTGGGGGCAACCCAAGTACGATGCGATCCGAGAAGCGGCGTCGCACACGGATACGGTGTTGCTGTGGGGGTTGTGTTCGGGCTTCCCCAATGAGTACGAGTTGACCGCGCTGGGATACTGGGCGTGGAATCCTAAGCAGCACAATTGGGACGACACGCGACTCGCCATTTACCGTCATGTGTATGGTGCGCCCGCGATGGATGATGCGCGTCTTTTCGATGACCGGATGAAGGAGTTGAAATCCTGTTATGAGCTTTCTGGGAGATGGAATTTTGTGGAGTCCCCATTGTGGCCGTGGCGGCTGAAACGAGTTGAAGACCGGGCGCAAGTCCTGCAGCGTATCGCAGATATGGAGAATATCTACGCGCGTTTGGTTCGCAACGCCCGTCAGGAAAGTGCCTTGGAGCCAACGAGGCTGGAAAGAGGGTACCTTGAGCCGATGGGTGCCAGTCTGCGTTTCGCCAAAAAAATGGCAGAACTTGAATATCCCGACTACACGTACGCATCCTTTGAATCCGACATGCTTGATCTTTTGGAGTCGGGTAAAACCGACGGGGTCGAGGGAATCCTGGCTGAGCGTAAACAAAAAATCCTGCCCGGCCTGGAACAGATCCGCCGCGAGTTGGCCGAGTTGAAAGCTGTGGATCGCTATGTGGAGCGTTGGGAGCAGCGGCTCTCAGGGGTGAAGTACTGGCAGGCACTTGTGGACAAACGGACCGCTGACATGCGGGCGCTGTTCAAGAAGCAGATGGCGCGTCCCGTGCAGGAGTTGTTGCCCTACTTGCCGGATGCTACCGAGCGTGATTGGAGCATGATTTTTGATCGTTACGGCAATCCGCCAGGAGGAAAGGTTCTTGCCAAGTTCCCGTCTGACCAATGGCTCAAGGAACCGGCAACTTGGCGGGGCGTGTGGGGGATCGGTGCCTACACGACCGGTACGGTTCAAACGGTGGCGCTGGTTTATCCTGACGGGCGGCCTTCAGCGGTGGGAGAGTACGCGGAGGTCACGGCCCGCATCGACGTGCCCCCATTCAAAGAGCGTCTGTTGCTGGATGTGTTCGTGCAGGATTCACGCCGGGATGCCCGCTACAAACAGTTTCGTTTCTTGCAGCTCTGGGCAGACGACTCCTTGATCTGGAGCGAGGATATCGCTCTCGACCGGAAGGACCGCGCATGGGTGACAGTGGACATCACCGACAAAGTTCAGAAAGAAAAAGAGGTGCGGCTGCGTTTCCGTGTCGTTGACCGCAAACCGGTGGGCAGTCATTTGACGGTTGCATTTGTGGGGCCGTTCCAGTTGCGCGCAGAATAACGTTTTTTTAACGCGGAGGCGCAGAGACGCAGAGGTTTTTTTGTGGGCAGTGCTCAGGTTTTTCTCTCACAGAGGTAAAGAGAACACGGAGGTTTTTGGGGGGGGTAGCGTGCTCCCGGACAAACTAATGCACTAATTAACTGATTAACTTGGGTTGCGGGCTGCGCCCGCGTTAGCAAGGAGGTGTACGATGAAATCTAGCATACGCGATATCGTGTTGGTTCTGGGTATTCTCTCGTGCGGCGCTGTCACGGCGTCGGCGGCCGAGATCGAAAATCTCGGTACGAACGGCATTCTCTCATCAGGTTCCAGTTGGCTGGGCGGTCAGGTTCCCGGCCCCACAGATGTCGCCGTCTGGGACGGCGCGGGTGCGGCATCTGCGGGCGGCTGGCAGCATGTGCTGGGAGCCGATGCGACGTGGCGCGGCCTGCGTGTGACCAATTGCGTCGATGTTTTGTCGATCACCAACGCCGGGGCGGAAACCTTGACGCTGGGCGCCGACGGGATCTTTTCCGGGAATCGGAACGTCTACAGTTACGTCCCGATCAACCTGAGCGCCGACCAGACCTGGACGCTCGGAGAGCCGTTGTACCTATATGCGCCGGTTTTCGGCGATCACACCTTGACCGCGCGTAATCAATGCCTCGTTTTTTTAAGGCCGTGTACAATTGCAAAGCTTAATGTCGACAACGGGGCCTGCATTTTGCGTGACGCAGGCGCCATCGACGGCGAAGTGGTCGTCAATCCGTGGCGTAGGCTCTGCTGGCATCGCGGGCTCGCCGACTGGTCCCAAGTCCTGCGCCCGCAGTTCACCAACCAGAACGGCATCTTGCAATTCGGCTGGTACAACGTGCCGCCGCTCGCCGCAACCGTGTTGCATGACGGTGATCTGATTTGCGGGACGGCTTCACCTAATCGGGGGATAGGGCGCATTGAACTAGATAACGGACGTTTGACGAACACAGGGGGAATCGTCTCCAACAATTGGATCTACCTGAAGACAGGCCTGTACCATCAGGAGGCCGGAAAGACTTGGATCAAAAACGGCCTTTACGTCGGCTACGGCGATAACTCTGGACGCTTTGAGACGGGATCTGTCGTGCGTGTGAGCGGCGGTTCGCTCGACGCCTGGCGGATCAACATCGGTCTGACGACGCAGGAGAGCCATCCCGGCGGGATGCTGATCGAAGGCGGCGAGGTTTCGGTGCTGCGCAGCGAAAACGGGTCGCAGGACGGCATTGAAATCGCGGTTTCAAGAGATGACGTATTCGGCATGTCGACCAATTATGCATCGGGTTGGCTGCGCATGTCCGGCGGGACGCTGAACACGTTTCAAATCTCTTTCGGCAGACTGTATTATGCCGTTGCATTCGGCAACGTGGTGCGGGACGGTCACGCGTGTGTCGAGCTGACGGGCGGCACGATGAATATCGGGCAGCAGGGCCTCGGCCCCTGCTCTCTGTGGAACACCACCGATGATCCGGACATCCATCCCTCCGCCTGGTACGACGTGCGCATGTCCGGCGGAACGCTCGGCGCGCTGGCCCCCTTCACCAACCGGGCGCGCACCCGGTTGAGTGACCGGCACGGCGGCCTGACGGTGCGTGCCGCCAACCCCGCCGGCCAGCCGCGCGACATCGTCATGGAGGAATCTCTGACCGGCCCGGGCGGCTTCACGAAGACCGGCGGCGGCACGCTCTCCCTGAAGGCTGCCAACACGTACACCGGCCGGACGGACATTTTGGCCGGCGCGTTGACACTCGACACCAAGGCGGTCGCTCCCGAAACGCCGGTCGCGCTGCCGCCGGCCACGGCCATCTGGGTCGCCGGCAGCCTAGGTGCCGCGCCGGGAGCCGAAGTGACCGACTGGCCTTCCACCAACACCACGCACCACTTCACGCTCGATGTCGCGCAGGCCATCCGCAAGGCCTCAACGGCGCCACGCATCGCCGCGCGGCCTATCAGTGGTCATGCTGCGATCGCTTTCGACGGAATCAACAATGCGCTGGGATTGACAGGGCTGCATGCGACGCCTGTGACCGACGCTACTAATCTCACTGTCGCTCTGGTCATGCGGAGTGACAGCCTCGGCAAAGGCCAGGCCTCCCCGTCAAACCCTTTCGGCACGTCCATGCTGCTGTCACAAACATATCCCTATAGCGGTTTTAGCCGCTGGTGTGTCGGTTACACCGTCGCCGGACGGCTCGGTGCTGCGGTCTTGACGAATTATCCCGGCACGCAAGCCACGGCCGTCTGGGCGCCGCCGCGTTTGTTGAACGATGAAGAGCCGCATGTCATGCTGTTTACCTGGTCGGCCGACGGTGACATCATTGCGGAAGTCGACGGCTACGCGCATAACGCGCCCGATCTCAGCGGCGTCAAATCAATTTCGAAATCGCGCATGATGATGGGCACCGCCGAGGGCGGCGATCCCTTCTGCGGCGACATCGCGGAAATCCGTTTCTACAACAATACACCTCTTTCCGCCGAACAGCGGCGATGGCTTGGCCTTGAGCTGGCGCGGACCTACGGCGCCGAAACGGTGGGTTATCTGAGTCAGGAAGCGAAACAGAGCGCGACTCTTGCGAGCCGCGACATCCGTGTCGCGTCCGGCGCGGCGCTCAATACGGGCGAGGCCGGTCTGGGCCTTTCACAGGGCCAGACCATCAGCGGTGCCGGCGCGGTCAACGGAACGCTACGCATCGGCGCGGGCGGCGTAGTCGCCGTGACGAATGCAACGGGCGCTCTGGCGATTTCCGAGCTTGCGCTGCAACCGGGCGGCGTCATCCGCTGGCGTTACGACGCTCAGGGGCATGGTGCGCCCTTACAGGTGGAAAACCTGGCCCTACCGGATGGCGTCGTCACGTTGGAAATCACCTCGGACATGGCAACGCCGAAGCCGTTCGGCGTCGTGCTGAACTATACGGGCACATTGACGGACAACGGAGTTTCCTGGAACGTTGTCGGGGGCCACAGCATGACGCGCGTGAAAATCGATGACGTCGGCAAATGCCTCAAGGTGCAAACCAGAACAGGAACGTTGATCACGGTGCAGTGAGTGAGAGGAAAGCGACCGTAGCACTCAAATGGGACCATGAAACACATGAAACTTCATGAAAAACAGGGGAATCTTGATGGTTCCGGAAAACGCTCAACATGCAACGTTCCCTCCGCGCTGTGCGCGGAGACACACTTAGTCCCCACTCTTAGTCGAATACACTTAGTCGCTACACTTAGTCGGATACACTTAGTCGCTACACTTAGTCGATTGCGTCAGCGACGAAGTGTTTCGACGAAGTGTTTGGGACTAAGTGTAGGCGACGAAGTGTTGGGGCGAAGTGTCCCCACGAGCCGCCGGGGCGCGGCAATGGAGGGCGAGTGTCCCCACGAGCCGCCTTCCGCTGTGCGGAAGGATAGTTTCAGGTTTCACTGCGGAGCGCCGGGAGGGGCAAGCGTCTGCTTGCCCGCGGACGAGCAGACGCTCG
>DAOTMQ010000101.1:0-12169 GCA_035450385.1 Kiritimatiellia bacterium
TCGTCTCGGCGCTGAACACGCTGCCGTAGATCGCCACCTCATCGATCGAGGCCGGCGAAGGGTACTGCCTACTGTCTGCGTTCCAGATGCAGCCGATGCCGATCTGTGACGGATTGACGGAGTAACGGGCGTTAAAACCGGAAACCGTGTGGTTTGCCAAAGCGTGCGTCAGTGGGCCGCCCGCAGTCAGATCCGCAAAATAAGCGTTGATGACCGTCTGGGTCGTAGCGCCGCTAGCCGTGACATCGAAGGTTGTCACCACGTAATACCAGTGGTTGGTCTCCAACTCATCAGAGAAAGATACGGCAGCCGGATTGCCAACTTGCAAGGTGAACTTGCCGCTGGTATTGATGAGCAGGAAGTAGCCGCGCCGATCGCTGTCATCAGGATGACGCGTTCCGACGACATAGCCGCTGTAAACCTCCGGCTTCCGGTTCGGGCGCAACACGCACTCGACCGTCAGGGCTTCAGGCAAGGTAATCGCGTTGGTCGTGTACCACGCCGCACCGCGCCCGGTACTTTGGTCTAGGGTTACTTTCTCTCCGGTCGCCGCACGACTCAACGCATCAATGCCAGGGCCGTAAGAGACCGGATCCGAAGTGTTTTTCCACGCCAGCAAGTGCAACTCACCCTTGCGGTCGAGCAGATAGCCGTCATGCGAGAGATTGGTTGCCACCCCGCTCGGCCCTTGGTGCGGGCCTTCGAAGGTGTAGTGGTGCATCAGCGACGGGTTTGCGCGCGCCTTGGCGCGCAAGTCAACCACGGCCGCGCCCGCCTGTCCCGCCGTCCACGCGACGGTCAGCGCCGCTACAAGAAACACGCTTCTTTTTTGCACTGTTTTCATGCCGTCGTTTCCTTTCGTGTTTTTCCTCACAGTTTCCACCCTTCGCGATACTGGCGTTTCAGCAGGGCGTTGGCCGATGGCTCATTCGTCACACGCATGTTGGGTCCGTCCCACAGAAGTTTCTTTTGCGCGCGCACGGCGACATTGCCGAGCATACAGACCTCCGAGAGGATGCCGGAGTGATCCACGAAGTTCGAGCCCGGCGCGGGGCCGCCGCGACAGGCGTCGACGAACTCTTTGTAGTGGCCGGGCGAACGCGGGAAAAGTTGCGGGGCCTTGCCGAACTCGCGCATCTTCTTCTCTGGTATGAGGCGGTGGCCCATGATCTTGCCGTTGTCGCCGATGTAAATGACGCCGCCATGGCCGCGGCCGGGCTCCAATTCAGCCGGGCGCGGCGGTTTCAGGCCGCCATCGTACCAGTTTATGGTCACCGGCGGCATGTCGCCGCGCGCGGGAAAATCAAAACGGGCCATGACGCCGAGCGGGTAGGTCGCCGGGTTGAGTTTGGTGGAACTGGCCTCGACGCTGACCGGATGACCGAGGTTCAAGGCTTTGAAGACGGTTGACATCATGTGGCAACCCAGATCGCCCAGCAAGCCAGTGCCGAAGTCCCACCAGTTACGCCAGTGCCAAGGGTGGTAGTCCGGGTGGTAAGGGCGTTCAGGCACAGGCCCCAGCCACAAGTTCCAGTCAAGGCCCTCGGGTACGGGCAGCGTCTCGGTCGGGATGGCTTCGTACAGGGAGTGACGCCAGAAACGGGGGCCGAAAATGACCTGCACTTCGCGCACCGGGCCGATGGCACCGGCGGCGATCAGTTCGCGGGTGACGCGGGCCTCGGTCGAGGCCTGGCCGTGATTGCCGAGCTGCGTGGCGACCCCGGCCTCGCGGGCGGCTTCGGTGACGCGGCGGGTTTCCTCGACCGACCACGCCAGCGGCTTTTCGCAATAAAGGTGCTTGCGCCTACGCAAAACGTCCAGCGCGATCACAGCGTGGGAGTGGTCCGGGGTTGCGATCATCACGGCGTCCACGTCCTCTTTTTCCAAAAGCTCCCGGTAGTCGACGTAGGCGCGACAGCCTTTATATTGTCCGGATGCAGTCTGGTCGGCGTAATGTTTGTCAGCAACGCGGCGGGCCGACTCGCGTCCGCAGACGCGGCTTTCCTTGCCCAATGACCAATTGGTGGAGAGGTAGCCATCGCTTTCCCGGTTGACGTCGCAGACCGCCACCACCTGGATCTCATCGAACTGCAGGAACGCCTCCAAGTTCTGTATTCCCTGCCCACCCATGCCGATGCATGCCAGCGTGGTTTTGGAGTTGGGGCCGACCGTGCCTGCGACGCCTAGCACATGCCGCGGCAGGACAGT
Organism: Kiritimatiellia bacterium; assembly: GCA_035450385.1. Taxonomy (GTDB): domain Bacteria; phylum Verrucomicrobiota; class Kiritimatiellia; order RFP12; family UBA1067; genus DUPH01. The sequence goes on from DAOTMQ010000101.1 coordinate 2,209, forward strand.
GAAAGCGGCGGCCCCACCCGCAACGAAGCTGCGACGCGAGAGAGAAGGCGATGATAGTTTTTTCATAGTACGTAATTGTATATCATAAGGGGTGTCGGTCAAGCGGTTTCACGGTTTTCCCGCGTGCGCGTGGAGTTAACAGTTAGGATTGAGGATTTAGGAGTTTTTACTTCGACACAACGTTCAAATGTGGCACGGGCATCTTGCCCGTGTTTCATGAGCGGGACCGTGCCACGAGGGGGCAAGAGTCTCTCATTTGAAGCATCATTTGAACGCAAACGGAGCCTGAGAAAAACATGCGTTCCTCTTCCACACCTTTCAAGGTGTGGAAATAAGGCCCAGAGAGGAAAAGGGAGCAATAGTGAATAAACCCTAGTAAACATTGGGTTTTTTTGATGGTTCCTTATCTGTTTGACTGTCGTTTTTTACTCCCACACCTTTCAAGGTGTGGGCACAGCAGGAAGGCAATTGCGGAGCATCGGGAGCAAAATCGGCTGGTGTGATCACGCAGTGGCTCGCAATCGTGAGAGTAAAAGCACTGCTCGGTTGTTTTACGTGAAGGCGCAGCCGCGCGACGTGCGGAGTTTGCAGTTAGGATTGAGGATTTAGGAGTTTTTCAACTTCTGCGTTGGGCGTTCAACCTAAATTTTCAACGCTCTTGAGTTTCTGGCATGGCTCGGTTTTTTGATCCGCAGATGACGCAGATTTCGCAGATTTTTTGGGGGATGGTACTGCTCGGTTTTTTCTCACACGAAGACACGAAGGACACGAAGGTTTTTGGGGAGCGAGCATCCTTGCGAGTTACACACACTTAGTCCTGCACACTCGGTCGGTTACACTTAGTCCTCACTCTTAGTCGTCTACACTTAGTCTCAACACCTAGTCGATTGCGCCAGCGACGAAGTGTAGGGACGAAGTGTAACCGACTAAGTGTAAAACGACGAAGTGGAGCGACTTACCTCTTACCTCTTACCTATTACCTCTTCCTTACTCTTCCATCCGGCACTCGGCTTTCGGCGCGCGTTCGCGGACGAGCCCAAGCAGTTTCGAACGTCCCGCCTCGATCTCTTGCGGTGAGTTGATGCCTTTGTTGTGACCGCCTGCGGAAATTACCACCACGTCGGGGTCGTATCCTCGGAGCGTGCCTTGGATGACGCGCCACATCACGTTCTCAAGCTTGTCGCCTTTGAAGCCCATGTCGAAAACCTGCCAGTCTTCGCCGAACTCAGTTGCTTTTGCGCTTGCCGTTTCGTCGCCGAGCAGTACCACGCGTTTCTTGCCCGCCTTGAATTTTTCGAGTCCGCCGCCGTACACGCATCCCTGGCGCAGGATGATGGCGTGTTTGAAGTGCCAGTCGTAGCCGTCGCCGTGCATCACTTCGGTTGGAATGAGCGCGGTGTTCTTCTCGTTCTTGTATTTAGCGGGATCTTCCGCGAGGTGCGATGGATAGTCGAGCGGCGTTTCGATCCAGCCCAGCGTCGTCGCGCACGTCTGGATCGTATCAGCGTGAACGCCCGAAAGGGCGATGTGCGCAACCACCGGGCCTTTGTCCTTCGTCATCGTCACCCACGTGATGCCGTCCATGATGCCGTAGCGGAGGTCGTCCCGTATGACGCCGCGATCAAAGCCGCCGCCGGCCGTGCCGATCATGTAGTACTTCTTCCCGTGACGTGTCGCCGTGCAGTAGTTATGCCAGTCGCCGCAGAACACGGTGTAGTCGTACGTGTTGATCTTGCGCTCGAATTCGAGCCATCGGTCGCTGGTCCAGTCGATGGGCTTGTGCATGAAGAGAAAGCGCCAGCGTGCGTCCTTGTGCTTTTCGATCTCCTCGAGCGCCCACGCGATCTGATTCTCCGGGAGCGGTTCGCGCGGCGGGAAGTAGTCGTGTTTCTCCATCGTATTGAAGCACACGAAGAGACAACCTTTGTAGGTGAAGCTGTAGTAGGTGTTGGTGCCGTGCAGTTCATGCCAGAGGTCGATGGATCTCTGCCGCTCGGGCGTCATACCCGTAAAGCCGGTCCAGATGTCGTGGTTGCCCGCGACATAGAAGAACGGCATATCGAGCTTGCTGATGTATGTTTGAAGCTCGGCCCACTGTTCACGCGCGTTCGGCTTGCCGCCGCATTCGATGAGATCGCCCACCGACATCACGAAGGCGGGCCGGAGCAGGTTGAGAGTGTCCATCGCCTTGCCGAACACGCCCTTGCGTTCGCCGCCCGTGCGGTCCGGTAGCACCGCGAAATGGAACTCCTGAGGATCATCAAGGAATGCTTCGCCTGTCCATGGCTTCACCCCAGAGAGCGTGTGCTGGAAATCGGCGCCGATCACCAGAGATGCCATCAATACAAAAACTGCCGTATACTTCATGTCTTCACCCCGTGATTGCCACCAAAGTTTGCGTAAAACATTAGCCGTAGGCTAGCGGGGACAGCGTACGCCTATTATCCCTACGCCTGAGGGGCTTTCAACTCTTGGATCACTGCGTGCAAATTGTCGAAGAGTGTGTCGAGCTGGTCACACGGCACGGATGAGAAGGCGATGCGGATCAAGCCCATCAGCACGATGACGCCAGTGCTGCGTGTAGCGAGCAGGTGCTTGCGCACCGCTTCGGCATCGATGCCCAGCGGCTTGATGCACATGAAGTATCCGGAGTTGAAGGGCATCGGGACGAAGGAGTGCGCGTACTCTGGATGTGCGGCAAAGATCGCCTTGATGCGGTCATAGCGTCGCTTGAGCGTGTTAAACTTCTCCTGCTTCTGCACGGCGTACGCGGAATTGCGGTAGGCGTTCAGCAACAGGCTCTGTCCGATGTTGGTGACGCTGGAGATCGAACCGCGCACCACGCCGGCGGCTTTGGCTTCAAGCGCTTTGTACTGTGCCGGGGTCGCGTCTTTGCAACCAAAAGTCATGAAGCCCACGCGAAGGCCCCACACGTAGTCCTCCTTGGTCGGGCCATCAAGCTTGACCGCCAGCAAGTTGGGGTGCAGGTCGCAGAGGACAGAGAAGAGCGACTCCTTGCTGACGCCCTCCTCATACACGAGACCGAAGTAGGCGTCGTCCAGAATGGTCACTACGCGCTTACCGGCCTCAGCGGCGCGTTGCAGCGCGGCGCAGATCGCCTTGGCATCGCTCTCGGTTGCGGTGTAGCCGGTCGGGTTGTTGGGGAAGTTGAGGATCACGATTTTTTTGTCACCGGGCGTCAGCAACAGGCGCTCCATGCCTGCCACATTAAAGCGGTCGCCCTCGAACATCGGGAAGGGCGTGAGCGTGCCGCTGCACGCTTCTTCGAGCAGCAACTCGTAATTGTCCCAGTAGAGATCGGGCAGGATCAGGGATTCGCCGGGATCGACGAAAAGATATCCAGCGACGCCGATGCCGTGGGTCAACGCATGCGTGACAATCGGCAGACTGAAACTCTTGTCGACCAGCGAGGGGTTCTTGGTCCGCAGCATGTCGCGCCAAGCTTCACGCAGTTCCGGCAGGCCGAAACTCGGCGCATAAAGATAGGCGGTGGAGGGCAGATTGACCAGCCCTTCGAGACACTCGAGACAGAGCGGAGTACCGTCCTCTTCGAAGGCGGTGCCGATGGTGGCATTGATGGCGGCACCTCTGGCCTCGGCACTTTGGCCGAGAATACCGCGTGACGGGAAGAAGGCGCGCTGCCCTTTGACCGAGAGCATACTGAAAAGAGAACTACCGTCCGCCTGCAAATCAGCATTTAGGGCTTGCGCCAATACATGAGCCTGTTCCGTCATATCATTCCCTCTTAAATTCGCACATTCTCCCGTCGTTGCGCCCTACTATAACACAACCTGTTGCGCGCGTGAAACGCGAAAGTGTGATTGCGTAATCGGTGTTTACTTCCCTATCACCCCTGATTTATGATGGAAACGATTTAACGGAATACCCATGACCTCTTTTTTTCAACGTTTGGCCGAACGCCGCCGTTTTGGCATGCGGCCCGGGCTCGACACGATCAACCGCCTGACCGAACGCCTCGGTCATCCGGAGCGTGATCTGGCGGTCATCCATATCGCCGGCACGAACGGCAAAGGCGCAGTCGCCGCGCTCTGTGAATCGGTCTTGCGTGCCGCCGGTTATCCGGTCGCCCGCTATACCTCGCCGCATCTGGTGCGCGTGCATGAGCGTTATCTGCTCAACGGCGTGCCAGTCGAGGATGCCATGCTGGAGGCCGCCTCGCGCGAAGTCGAAGAGGCCGTGCTCGCGCTGGAAGCGACGCCGGGAGCGCCTGAAGCCACCTTCTTTGAGTGCCTGACTGCCGTTGCGTTCGTCCTGTTCCGGCAGGCGGGCATTCGGCTGGCTGTGCTGGAAACCGGACTGGGCGGACGGCTCGACGCCACCAACATCGTCACGCCGCTGGTTTCGGTGATTACGCGCATCGGGCTGGACCACTGCGATTGGCTGGGCGACACCCTTGAGCAGATCGCGGCCGAAAAGGCCGGTATCATCAAACCCGGACGCCCGGTGGTCTGCGCGGCAATGCCCGATGAGGCGCGTGCCGTGATCGCGGCCACCGCCGTGCGGCAAGGCGCACATTGTATTGACGCCGCCGACGCGGTCTCGGTCGCGGTTTCGCACAGCACGCTGGCGGGACAAACCCTGACGATCAGCACGCAGGAGCGCACCCTGCCGCCGACTCACGTGCCGCTCGCGGGAGCCTTTCAGGTTGAAAACGTCTGTACAGCCGTCGCGGCACTCGAGGCCGTCGTGGCCTGTGGCTTGACTGTACCCGATACCGCATTCGTCACCGGCCTTGGCTCGGTCTGCTGGCCCGGACGATTTCAGTTGGTGGCGGATGACCCGCCTGTGATTGTCGATGGCGCGCACAATCCCGACGGTGCGCGTGCCGTGCGTCAAGCGTTGAAAAGCTGCAAGGTCAAAGCACCGGTCGCACTGGTCGCGGGTTTCTGCGGCGACAAAGACGCGCTCGCCCATCTGCGTATTCTCGCTCCGGTGGTCAAGTGCGCGTGGGGCGTGGCCACCTCGAATCCGCGCTCGTTGAGTGCCGACCAGACTGCCGGCCTGTTGCGTATGGCGGGCATTGATGCAGTGGCGTCCTCATCAGATGTACGCGCAGCGCTCGACGCGGCCCGCGCCTGGGCGCGCGCCAACAACGGCGTGGCGCTGGTGTGTGGGTCACTCTTTTTAGCTGGCGATGCGTTGACGGCGCTGGATGCCTATCCGTGGCCGGTCACGCGCCGCGACGACAATGAATGGCTTACTAACCCGGCCACAAATTATGCTGCAACTCTGGACAGCGCCCACAGCGTTCAAGTGGAACCATGAAACATGAACAAATCTGCCTCAATTGAAGTGATCGCGCGTGGTGTCTGCATCGTGGACGGCCACATTCTGCTCTGCCACGGCAAGTGCTCCACGCTCACCTATCTGCCGGGGGGCCACATTGAGTTCCGCGAGACCGCGCGGCAGGCGCTCGAACGTGAAATCGCCGAAGAACTGGGGCGGGCGTCGACAGCCGGCCGCTTTCTCGGCTGTTGCGAACACGCCTTCCTGCAGAACGGCGAGCCTCACGCCGAGATCAATCTGGTGTTCGAACTCGCCATTCCGGGGCTTGCGCCCGGTGCGCCGGTGGAGGCCGCCGAGGCGTGGATCGGCTTCCGCTGGCAACCGCTGGATGAACTACGCGCGGCACGGATGGAGCCCGCAGTGTTGTGCGATGCACTCGCCGTCTGGCTGCAACACCCCGGCGGGCATGTCGTTTCAGGCGACGCGTGGGTGCCCTAAGTCCTTACAGCTCTTTGATCCGAACGTTGCGGAAGTAGATCGCGGCGTTGCCGTGCTTCCCTTGCAGGCCGATGCGTCCCTTTGTGGGCAGCTCGGCCCACGGACGGCTCAGCCACGGAGGGATGTCGCTGCCATCGGGATTCTTCTTGGCTGACGTCCAGGCCGACAGGTCGGTATCTACCGTGATCTCCTCATTGACGAGTACCTTGACGCGCTTGCCCTGCGCGGTGATTGTCATGCGGTTCCATTCGCCGGCCGGCTTCGCGTTGTTGACCTTGGGCGGCAGATGTCCGTAGAGGCCGCCGTTTCTGGCGAAAGGCTGTTCTTTGCCCCAGTGCGGGTGATTGTCGTCGAGGATCTGAATCTCGACAGTGTTGGGAATCCAGTTCGCCATATCGCTGCAATAGATCAGCACGCCGCTATTGGCCGCAGGATCGCAGCGGTATTCAACATCGAGCATGAAGTTTTCATAATCGCGGTCGGTCCAGATCGCTTCGTCCTTGTTGGCGGTCAGATGGCCTTGTGCATCGTAGAACCAGACGCCCTTGGTGAATACCGCGTTGCTGAGGTTCAGGTCGAAGAGCGAACGCCAGTTCCGCGAATCCGGATGCGCGCTCGGCGCAATCTGGACCGTCCCCGACGCACAAGCCGCAGTACCCGCAGATACGCACGTACTCGCCGAATCGCACGCTGCCGATTTGTCCCGTGAAAACATCGAGCATCCCGCCGTTACCATCACGCTGCCCGCCATCATCCACACAACCGCTTTCATAACGTCTCCTTTAAAATTTGTCGGTCAATCCAATCCGGCTTAAGTTTACGAAATCCCCAATCTCCAATTCAAGGAGGATTTGGGCTTATTGGAGCGTGAGCAGGGTGCCGCTCTTGTCGCGCGATACTGTGAGCGTGCCGGTGCCGGCGAAGCGCGTGTCGTCCACATACCGCGCACCGGAGCCGGACGCGCCCCAAGTGCCCGCGCGCTTCTGCGTGCTGCCGAACCACAGCGTATCTACCGTGACGTTGATGCCGCTCGAAAGATGGATCACGCCGGTGCTGTCGGTCGGGAACGTGACGGCCACGGCCGGTGTGAGCGCGGCGTTGTTCTGCAGTTCCAATGTTCCGCCCGCCACAGTGACGGCAGTGCAGGAGGCACCGACTGAGCCGCCGCTTGCGTTGAGGCGCAACACGCCGTTGCTGACGATGAACGCGCCGCTGGTATAGTTGGTTTGGCCGATATTGAGCAGACCGCTGCCAGCCTGCACCACAGTGACCGCGCCGCGGAAATCGCTGTTACGTTTGCTGAACGCATTGGTCGCAGCGCCACCGAAGATCAGGGTTGCCGGTAGAGCACTGGTGATGCACTGGCATCCGGCCTGATTGTCGGGGAAGGTACTGTAGTGGTTCTCGATGAAATGCGTGATGGTTTGCGAATGGCCATTCAGGTCGAAATAGGCTTTGTTCCCCGTATTGCTGTCGCCCTTGCCCATGTTCACCGTAACGGTACGCGGTAGAGCTTCATCTGCGCCGAGACGCAGGACGCCTTCGGCGATCTGGAAGGTACCCATCACATTGTTGGTGGAGTTGAGCACGAGGGTACCGATGTTGTTACGGGCCACCGACTGGCCGGGCAGATCGATTCTGCTGTTGCAAAAGATGGTGCCGCTCTCGCGGAATTGGATGCCGGCGTCGCCGCGGATCACAGCGTCGGTGCCGGGCGTGCCGATGATCAGGTTGCCGCCTTTTTGATTGCAATTGATAAAGGCGAGTGAGCCGGGCGCGGTCACGATGTCGCCGTCCCACGTCGCGGTGCCGGACGCACTTGCGAAGGCCAGCGAGGCGCGTCCACTGCCCGCCAGGGTGAGCGTCTCGCCAGTGACGGTGATATCGGGATCGAGGACCACACGGTTATGGTTAGAGGCGTGTCCGCCGATCACCGTTGTGCCGGCATCGGTGGAACCCAGCGCGAGGTTGTGGCAGACCGTGATGTCGTGCCAGGCTTCATCATTAACACCGACGACGGTCTCACCACCATAGGTGTTCGCCCCCCGCAGCCAGGCCTTGCCTTGCACGATCAACGAGACCGCCTCGCCACTGATGGTGGAGTCTGCGCTTTGTTGAAGCACGGCAGTCCTTCCGATGGTGAGCGAAGAGGCGCTGAGCGAGCCGTTCAGATTTAAGGTGCCGGCTTCCACGGCGGTTGCACCGCTGTGGGTGTGGAGCCCCGTCAGCGTGAGCGCGGCGGTGCCGCGTTTCACCAGCCACGCGCTACCGGACAAACCGGCACTGCCGCTGGCGCTCAGCGTGTAGGCGTTGTTGGCGGCGTCGATGATGACAGAGTTGGGGACTACGGGTGACGGGATGGTGATGGGTGCCGCCGCCGCGCCAGAATCATCGAAGATCACATTGAGTCCATCCGCGTAAAGCGTGCCTGCGGGAGACCAGTTGTCGGTGGTGAAGTCCCAGAAGCTGGACGTGGCACCGGTCCAGGTGATGTCGGTGGTCGTGCCGGCTGGTACTACGGTGATCGTCAATGCGGCGTCGCCGACCGTGAAGATGATGTTGGGATAGGCTTGATGCAGTACGAAGATGCCCGAGCGCGAGGCGTAGGTGGCCAGCGTATAGGTGCCGGCGGGCAGACCTTCGGCCGGAAGATTCAGCACAATGGAGACGGGTGCTATGGCGTTGCAGGCACCGGCCACGGCCAGTGCGTCCGAGGGACCGTTCGCGGGAGCTTGCATGTCGAATACAAGTGTGGCTCCATCCAGTTGCACCGAGGCGAGCGCGAGCGTGCCGGTGGCGGTCAGGCAGCCCGGATCGAGGGTAGCGCCGGTTACGGCCGAAACCGCGCCATGCACGGTGCCTGTGCCGCCGAGTGTGGCGCCGCTAGAGACGCTGACCGCGCTGGCAGCGGCGGTGGTGCCATCGATCAGGAGTGTGCCTTCTGTGACACTGGTTTCGCCGGTGTAGCTGTTTGCGCCAGTGAACCGCCAAGTGCTGGTCCCCTGCTTGATGATACGCAGTCCGGCCGGAAGGGCTGAAGCCATTACGCCATCACCTGCGCCGGAGAGCCAGAGCGGGATTGCGGAGCCAACGGGTTGTTTGGTTCCAACGATGGTGGAGACCGCACCGTTGAAGGTGAGTGTGGTGCCGGCGGTGATGTTTTCGAGACGGCCGCCATGTGAGAGTTGCGAAGACTGAAAACGGAGGTTGCGGTTACATGCGGCATCCGTGTCGCCGATGTAGCGCAGGCAGCCGGTGGTCTCCCACCCGGTTTGGCCGAAAATGATCAGGTTGCCTCTGCCGATGGAGCAGGACGTGCCCGAGTCCGCCAGCGTGACGGCGACGATCGTGCCGTCGGAGATGTTCAGAACGCCGGGGAATGTGTTGGCGGGATCATTGAGGTATACGGTGCCGGGTTCAGTGCGGCTGAAGCCTGCGGTATTGGTGACTGGGCCGTTAATGATGAATGCGCGCGAACCACGGATGACGGGGGTGCCGGGACCGCCGATACCACCGTTCAACGTGATATCTCCGCTGCCGAGGATGAAAAATTGCGCGTTATTGTTAAACCAAAGGTCACGGTCAGTTGTGGTGTTGCCGCCCCTGTATTCTGTGTCGGCCCCTAGGCGGACGGTGCCGGCCGCACGTGTGGTCGGCGCACCGAAGGAGCACGCTTCCCCCAGATTCTTGAGTGAATTGTAGGAAATGCGACCACCGCCGCCGAGAATCGTCTGGCCAGTATAAGTGTTGAGACCGTTGAGGGTGAGTTTACCATTGCCGCTTTTGGTCAGGCCGTAGGGGCCGCTGATGACGCCGCTGGAAGTGATGGCGTGATTGCCATCGGTCGTGAGCGTTAGGTCGGCGCCCAGCGTGATCGGCAACGAGAGCGTGTCTGTGATGGCAGAGGGGGTGTTCGCTGCAGTGAGCGGGCCGGTCAACGTGATATCGTTGCCCGAGAGAGTGAACGCAGCGGTGTTGTTGAGCGCGATACCGGCAAAGGCGGTGCCTGCAGGAAAGTTGTTGGCGGTCGTTTTTGCCGCACGCCCGCGAAAACCAGCGAGGCGGTGCCGTCGCTGTCAGGAGCAATATCGCCGACCCAGTTGGCGGCGGTCTGCCAGTTGTTGTCGGCACCTCCACCGTCCCATGTGAAAACGGCGGCGTTTGCGGTGCACGCATACACCGTGCATACCGCAGC
>DAOTMQ010000102.1:0-2031 GCA_035450385.1 Kiritimatiellia bacterium
CCGGCCTCGATCGATGAGGTGGCGATCTACGGCAGCGTGTTCAGCGCCGAGACGATCGACAAACACTTGGAGGCGCTGCGGCGCGAGATGCCAGAAGTCTGGTACCGCGAAATCTTCCCGAATGATAACAGCGGAGGACGTTTACTGGGATCAGAGGGGTGGGCCTGCCACTGCGACTCCACAGCCACAAATATAAGCAATCCTCGGATTCAGGATGCGAGTACTGCTTTTCAGGAAGATGTGTCCCCCGTGGGATCGTTCCCGGTAAAAACCGGAATCTCTCTCGGTTACCTGAACAATTACGGGGGGCCGACCGTCACCAACTACATCTTCTGGACCGAGGAGATGACCAACAAGGTCGAGTTCGCATGGCTACAGGCGGTCAAATTCGACACGCGTTTCAATACGGGACAGAGCGCGCATGTGGCGATACGACTGGATGTACACGGCACGGCGGCGGACACCTCTGACGACGTGTGGTATATGGCGCAGGACTTCACCAATGCGGTCGGCACCAGCGCTCTTGCGATACCCGCAGGCGGTAGCGGTCCGTGGTGGCGCTACACGCTGGACATGCGGACAGCCGAATGGACGGTGCTTAACTTCACACCCGACGTGGTACTGGAGCCGGGCACGACGCAAGCCGTGCCGCCGGAGCGGGCGCTGATCACGGCCTTCGGCCTGTTCCATCCGATTCATTTCACCACCCAAAATGCGCGCCTTGATAACTACACGCTCTACGTGCGCAAGATCTATCCGCCGTTGGGGACGCTGTTCAGCTTACAGTAGTAGTGCGAACGTTCAACGTTCAAGTTACAGGAGGCGCTTACAAACCCCCGTGGCATGGGCGTCCCGCCCATGAAACACGGGCAAGATGCCCGTGCCACACCTGCATGCAAGGGGTTTTGCAAGTCTCATAGACAGGGAAAATTGGGAGGAAAGGAATGAGGTCAATGAGGAGCATTCTGCTGATTGTTTGCATAGGGATGGCGGGGAGTGCGCTGGCGGCAGAGTTGGCGGCAGGCTGGACACATTCTGTGGCGGTCAGGGACGGCCGGGTTTGGACGTGGGGCGATAACGCCTATGGACAACTGGGCCAGCCGGATGCGGGACGTGCGTTGCGTCCGCGCCCTGTCGCCGGTCTCGATGGCGTCACGGCGGTGGCGGCGGCGTGGCACACGCTGGCGGTCACCCGCGATGGCCACGTCTATGCCTGGGGCCGCAATGATTCAGGCCAACTCGGCAACGGGCGGTGCGGCATCGGTGAAAAATCTTATGAGCCGGTGCGCGTGGATGGGCTGGAGCACATCGTCGCGGTCGCGGCGGGATGGGATCACTCGCTGGCCTTGGCGCACGACGGCCAGGTTTACGCATGGGGCTGTCGCTCTCACGGTCAGCTCGGCGACGGTGTGCGTAAGACCGGCGAGCCCGTAACCCGGCCGCAGGCCGTGCCGGGGCTGACGCAGATCAAGATGATCGCGGCGGGCGGCCAACATAGCTTGGCACTCGGCAACGACGGCACGGTTTACGCGTGGGGCAGCAATTGGAATGGTCAGCTCGGCAACGGCAAAACTGGAAGAGGTACGCACAGCGCGACGCCGCAAGCGGCGGTCGGGCCGAACGGCAAGGGGGCGCTCACTGGTGCAGTTTCCATCGCGGCGGGTGCCCTGCACAGCGTGGCGGTGGCGACGGACGGCACGGTTTACGCGTGGGGCTACAACGGTACCGGACAGGTGCCGGAGGGTGGACGCGGCGGGTTTTGGGAGACTCAGGGCAAGCGCAGTATAGGCGTGCCGACTGCCGCGCTGGCGACCGGCAAGCCGGCGAAGACTTTCAATAACGGGCTGGCGGTGGCGGCAGGGTATGAGGCCACTTATGTGTTGGACAAGGATGGACATGTGCATGCGGCAGGCTGGAGCATGTACGGCGAGCAGGCGTCCGGCGGAACCGGTGGCGGCAACCGCGATGTCCTGTGTCCTGTGACCACGGGACGTGCGGTCACTTGGCAGAATCCACCGCCCGGGGTCTGGC
>DAOTMQ010000102.1:2131-11717 GCA_035450385.1 Kiritimatiellia bacterium
CGTGGTCGAGATGGCTGGCGGTATGCATCACGCTGTGGCGCGTGACCGTGACGGTGTCATCTGGGCTTGGGGGCACAACGGCTTCGGGCAAGTCGGCGACGGCAGCGTTCATGACGGCGCGGTGGCGCAGAAACTGACAGACTTCGACGCCAAGGCTGCGGCATTGCCGCGCCAGCGTGAAGTGCGTCAGAAGCGTGACAATCGACCGCCACGCGGTAACTCCATCAATGTGCGCGAACGCGGGGCCAAGGGCGACGGCATCACGCTGGATCAAGCGGCGTTGCAAAAAGTGATTGATGATTGCGCTCAGAACGGCGGCGGCACAGTCTGGTTCCCGCCGGGCTATTACCTGACCGGCACGCTGTTCATGCGCGACAACGTGCGTTTGCACCTCAACGCGGGCGCGACGATTTTGGCGGCGACCAACCGCGACCACTTTACGGGCAAGGCCCTGATACAGGCTGACGATGTCAGCGGTATTGCGATCACCGGCGAGGGCGTGATCGACGCGCGCGGCGCATTTGTCGGGGCGCGCGACTGGCGGCACTACTGCTTGCACATGACCAACTGCCGCAATGTGTTGCTGGAGGGTGTCAGCACCATCAACTCCGGTTCATGGACCCAGCACTACATCCGTTGCATCGGCTTGACGATCCGCGGCGCGGTGGTACGCAGTCTGTTGCCCGGTCGCAACAACGACGGTATCGATCTCTCCGGTTGCGAGAACGTCAGGATCGAGAAGTGTACGGTGATCTCCGATGACGACGCGATCGTGATCAAGAGTCAGACCGACGACCGCGAGAACCGCAACATCGAGGTTGTCGATAACGTCTGCCACACCTACCGCGGGGCGTTCAAGCTCGGCACGGAGACGCGCGGGGCGTATTCCAATATCGTCTGCCGCAACCTGACCTGTTACGGCGCGAAAGCGATGGAGCTTTATTCGGTCGATGGTTCGGAAGCACAGGACATCCGGGTTGAGAACGTGCAGGCCCACGATGCATTGGTGGCGATCAACATACGTCTCGGGGCGCGTCTCCGCAAAGCGTACTGGGCCAAGGGGCTGGAGCCTAAAGTCGGATTCTTGCGGAACATCAGCATACGCAATGTAACCGGCAACACAGCCACGCGCGCGTGGCGCGACCTGCTGCTGGAGCACAGCATAACCGATGGCGAGTGGGCCACAGGGCGTCCGGAGCGTGCGTACGACAGTTGCATTTCCGGACTGCCGGAACATTTTGTGGAGAATGTGAAGATCGAGCAGGTGGATGTCCGGGTGCCCGGCGGTGCCGAGGCCGTACCGGATGCGGCCACACTGCCGGAGCGGCCGGAGGCTTATCCGCACGCCGGCAATTTCGGGGTTTTGCCCGCACACGGCATTTTTGTGCGCCATGCGCGCGATGTCACGATACGCAAGACGCGTTTCAAGACCGAGTCGCCGGATGTGCGGCCGCCTTTTGCATCACACAACGCGCCGGGATTCAGCGTAGAGTGGGCAAACCTGCTGGTCAACGGCGGGTTTGAGGACGAGCTGACGTCGGCCTGGGAGCGGCGCACACCGGACAGCGCGGCGCGCAAAATCTGGCGCGCGACTGGCGAGGGACGCAGCGGCGCGGCGGCGGTGTTGGAGAATACAGAGCCGGTACAAACACGCCTGCGGCAGGGGCACGACCGCTCGATCAAAATCGAGCCGGGCAGCCGGATCGAACTCACAGCTTGGATTAAATCCGCCATGAACGCGGAGGGCGTGACCTCGCTGCAGATCTACTGCATGAATGAAAAAGGCGGTATCGTCTCGCAACCGATTGCAGTGGGGCCGGGCGGCTCTTTTGATTGGACCCACTTCCGTCTGCGGACTGTTGTACCAGAGGGCACGGCCTACGTGATGGCCTACTTGCAGATCAATCGGGGCGTCGGCAAAGCATGGTTCGACGACGCCGCGTTGACGGTACGCCAACCTCCTGAGCCACTGCCGCCGGAGCCTACGGTCGTGCTGTTCAGCGACCTGCCGGACGACCACGCAACGATCAAAAACGCCAAGATTCTTTTGGGCGCAGGGCTGGTCAAAGCTACGGGCGCACCGAACGCCGCACTTGCAAATGCGGCGGGTGTACTGGCCTTGTACGATGGCGCGCTGTCATCGGAAGTCTGGCCGGCGCTCAAGGGCTTCACAGAGAAGGGCGGGCGTGTTTTTATGGACATGCGCTGTTTCGCGGCGGCGCACGGGAGCGCGGCGATGGCGGTGAAGGTCGGCGATCCCGCCGTCAAAAACCTGCAAGCGCAGATGCAGGCTGGACTGAAGGTCGTGCGGGAGGATGATGCCACGGCGGGGTTCGCAACGGGACAGGTCATGCCGCGCATGGGGTGGACGGATGGCAAGTTGTTGGTTCTGCCGCAGGATTTTCGTGCGGAAGGTTTAGAAGTTCTGGCCGAGGGTCCTAACGGCGAGCCGGGGTTGGTTAAACAGACCATCGGCAAAGGACGTATCACAGCCTGCGACCTGCTTTCCCTACGCGAACCTTTTTACCGTAACGTTGACGCGTACTACGCCTTTACGCCGGTCAGCGGGGCGTTGGGCAATCCTGCATCGTTTGGGCAGTACTATCCGAAAAAGATGCCCTATGACGGCGTGGTGGCAGAGATGCGGCGACTGGCAGAGAAATATCCGGCGATCAGCATCGAAGACGAAGGCGAGGCATCGGGCGGCTATCGGCTGTGGAGCCTGAATCTCGGCACGCCGGGCAAACCGTTCTACTTCCTTTACTCATCGGCGCACGGCAGTGAGTGGGAACCGGGGTATGGGTTGATGACATTCGCGCGGCACATTGCCGAGGGACGGATGCGCGATGCGGTTGATTTAAGCGCGGTTCGGATCAAGATCATCCCGCTGATCAATCCCTCCGGCTATGACAAACGACAGCGGCAAAACGCCAACGGGGTGGATTTAAACCGGCAAGGCGACTACCGCTGGGAACGCTACAAGGGGCGCGACAGCAACAATGACGGCGTATACGGCCCGTTCGATTACGACTGGAAGGGAGCGGCGCCGTTCACGGAACCGGAAGCCGTGGCTTACAAGCGGATCATCAGCGACCCGACCTTGCACTGCATTCTGGATTTTCACGGCAACACCAGCGTCAAGGCCAACAAATTCGGCATCCTGCCTGTAACGGCACATCCGGATAACGAAGACCGGGCACTTGCGATGCAGCGGATCGCCAACCTGCGGTTGCGCGGCAGGCACCTGTTGCGACAGAACGACGAAAAGGAGCCGTCGCAATATCTGCTCGATTTTCTCATCCCCAACAGCGGCATTCCGGGGTTGATGAACAACGGAGCCGCGGGACGTTTCGGGTTCCTGATCGAGATGACCTGCGGCTACGGTGAGTCTTACGGGACAGTCTTGCAGACCGATTTCGTCTGTGAAATGTGCCGCGCACTTTTCATCGCTTATCGGTGAGTTTTTTGCCGTAAGCTTTGCGGTAGTCACGCATGGTCATGCCGTGTCTTTTTTTGAAAAGCACTTTCAGGTAGATCTCGGACCCGTAGCCGCAGCGTGTGCCGATCTCGCTGATCGCCATACGGGTTTCGCGCAGTAGTTTGCAGACCTGCTCCAGCCGTCGGCGCTGGATTTCATCCAAGATAGAGCACCCGCGGATCGTGCGGAAGTGGCGCTCGGCCTGACGCCGAGAAACGTTCATGTGGGCAACGACATCCGCTACCCGGATGCCAGCGCAGGCATTCAAACGGATAAACTCAAGTGCGGATGAAAGCAGGTGGCCAGAGTGCAGGATAAACAAAGATGACCTGCGCTGGACGACCTGCTTCACCCCGTACTGTATGTGAGACGGCTTGTCCAGTAAACCGCGCATCTGACGATCGAGCAGTTCAGCCGCTAGGTAACCGCCCTCTTCGAAGTCCGGCAGTACGCTTGAAAGCGTAGGCGTCGTGTTCTCGCAAACCGTCTCATCGTTATCGACACCAACAACGCAAATATCCTCCGGCACCCGGATGCCTGCAGCCAGGCAGGTGTCCAAGACCTGCTTGGCGCGCAGGTCCATGGCCACCATGAGGCCACAGGGCTTGGGCAGAGACTCCAGCCAAGCCCGCATGTAAGGCTGTTCAAGCCCCCAGTCCTCGGGATGGGTGGAGGCATAGGTCTGGCTGGTGTATCCGGCCTGAGCTAGATGGGCGGCGAACGAAACGGCGCGGGTCTCGGACCAGCCAAAAGTAGGCACCGAACCAACAAAACCGAAATAAATCAGGCCAAGTTGCAACAGATGCTCGGCGGCCGCCTCCGCGATCAGGCGCGAACTATGCCTGACAGACGAGAGCGCATCTTTTAGAGGGCTGTCCAGCCGGACACCCGCAATGCCACAAAGGTGTGGAAAAGGCGGCAGGTTCGGGTCGTTGCCATAAATCACTCCGTCGGGCTTCCAGTTCCGTAACGAACCCAGTTGTGTGTTGAACGGATGACTGTCAAAGGTCTGCACATCCCAAGGCCCGTTCCGGCGGGCGTAACGCAGAATGCCGCGCAATTTGTCACGACAGGCTTTCTCCACATTCGGCATCACCACGAGAACGCGCGGGATGGTTTTTAAAAATCTCCGCTTCATCTCATGTTTCACGGTAACACGGGGTAAGTATGGATGCAAGCCGGATTTGGCGCAAAAAGCAAGGTTTATTTGGCGCATTTGCGTATGGTTTATCCTTGCGATGTTTGGTAATCTACCTCCGTTACTGGAGTCGGACAAAAAGAGAGGTGGCCAATGATAAAGAAACTTCTAACGCGGGCGCAGCCCGCAACCCTCACCCCGGCCCTCTCCCAGCGGGAGATGGTGAAAACAACTTGTTTTTTATCGTGTCTGTTGAGCCGTAAGGTAATAATGCTCGGCACGGTCGCGCTTGTTTCAGCGACGGCAACAACATCCTATGCACTTCCCACGGCGGGCGGCACCTATAACTGGGAAGACCACCTCCCGGCAAGCGGGCGCGTTGACGCGCGGACGACCGGACAGACCGGCGACCAGACCTGGGTCGTGCAGCAGCCGCACACGGCTCTCGGCCCGTTCTATCCCGGACAGACAGACATCGTCGACTGGTGGCAGATTTTCACCGGCGCGGAACTGAGGGTCTCCGGCGGCGGTTTCCGCATGATGAAAGGCAACGTCGTTTTCGAGAACAAGGTGACGTCGGCAACGACCGAAAACTATATCGGCTACACTGGACCGGCGAAACTTGTCCTTCGTAACGGCGGTTCGTTCATGGCAAGGGTAGACCACGTCCGTATCGGCAACACTTGGAGCGGTACGCCAAACCCAGGTGCCGTTTTCATGGAGGAGCCCTCGGCGCTGACAGTCTCGAACGTGAATCTCGTTGTCGCCCCCTCGGGCCCCGGTGCGCTGTGGGTGGACGGGGGCGTCGTATCGGCCACAAACGGTGTCTTGACCGTGGGCGCCAGCTCTTTCGAGGGCTACCTCCGCCAGAACGGCGGCACGGTCTCACTACGCTCTGATACGATTAACGACACGGCCCGGCTCGGGTGTTCGGCGGCCTACTCGTCGATCCACATCGCCGGCGGCACGTTCATGACACGTAAGCCGGGGGTCCCGAGCGAGGTTTATTTCAAAATCGGCTTGGACGCGAACACGGCGGTTGACATCTATGTGGACGGCGGCCATCTGGATATGTGGAACGAGCGTTTCGGTCTCGGCTACTGGGGCGACGTGACGGGCGGACGCGCTACGCTGACGCTAGACGGCGATGCCCGCGCGACCTTCAACCTGCTGGTCCTCGGAAGAGACGGAAGCGGTAATACGTCGATCGTCAATATGAATGGTGGCCGGCTTGAACTTGCCCGTTCTGTCTCGACCTACGGCAATACAGGAAACGACCGGTGGATCAATTTCGACGGCGGCGTGTTCGCGCCTTTCTATGACAGCCGCACAGGCTACACCGGCTCGCTGGGCGACTATCCGACGGTCGTCTATCCGAATGGCGGTACCGTGGATGTGGCTTCTGGAACGACGGCCTCTCTGTCTCCGGCTTTCCGTTCGGCTGGCGGCTGGGGAATCTCTTCGATCACGCTCAACAACGCCGGTTCCGGTTACGTGACAGCACCGCAGGTGACGATCACCGGCGGCAGCGGTTCAAACGCCACCGCCTACGCCGTCCTGAACAAAGATCGCACGATCGATAAGATCGTGGTGACCTGTCGCGGCGAGGGATATGCCCAGAGTGACACCGTGACGGTTTCGCTTACGTCAGCCACCGGGTCGGGTGCAGCGGCAACGGCGCTTCTCGCCGAGAACACGCGCCCTACCCTGCGCAAGACGGGGGCAGGCACATGGACGCAGAAGGGGATCGCCACGGGGTTCGACGGTGACCTCTGCGTCGAAGAGGGCACGCTTGCCTTCGCGGACGGCGGCGGCTTCCCGGCCGCCACGGTGAATATGACCCAACCGGCCACCCTATCCGTGCCGCGAATCGCAACGCCCGCCAACTCGGCGCTAGGAACGGTTGTTGCGAAAGCGGGCTATTCAGAAATCCAGACATCCGGCAGTTCAGGAACGGCGACGCTGACAATCGGGACGTTCTCCCGCGAACCGGGCGGCCTCATGGGTGTTGCCTCCAGCAACGGACTCGCGCTCACGATCCAAGCCACCGAATACAATTCGACATCGGCCAACCGTAACGTCCTGAACGGCATCTTTTACTCCGGGCAGGATGGCGGACTTCTGGAGCGGGCACAGGACGGCACGGTGACGATGGCCGCAACAAGCCCGACGGTGGAGAACGACGACACCGTCCTGCTTTCGACGGGCGGAACCTTTACCTGCGCGAAGCTGAACGGCATCGTGCTCGAATACGCGGAAATTTATCTCACCAACGACGCGCCGGTCGAAATCCAGTCCGGCATGATCTATCGCCCCGCAAGCGGCCTCGGTGTTGTACGCTGTGCGGCCTCGTCCGGTTGCGCCCTCACGACACGCGCCAAGGGCGGCATGGTGGTGTTTGAGCGGTCGGCGCGCGGCAGATCCAATTCTCGGGGAACCAACAGCAGCGACGACAACAATCCGTTCTTCGACCGCGACAACCCGCGGCGCTTGATCGTCGGCCCGTTCTGCGATCCAGACACCTCCACGCCGATGCCGCTCACGATCGGCGGCTTTAATCAGAGCCGTCCTGATTTCGGTGCGCTCGCTTGGATCATCAACAGCGAAGGCCGTGACACGTACTCCGGCGGGCTCCACCTCGTAAACGGCGGCGTGGTCATCGAGGGCGACTACAACCTGGGCGCCGCCGGTGCGCCTGTGAAAGCGAAGGGCAACTGCATCATCGTCATGCGGGGCGGCAGGTTCGCGATTTCGGGTTCGCGCACAATTGAAATCCTACCCGACTCGGCACTGATGTTCAGTCCGGTTTACGGCGATGTCGGCAACACCGTTGCCTCGACACTGTCGGGCTCGGGCGACCTCCTGACGGCCGACTTCATCCGCCCCGGCTTCAATATGGCCTACACGGGTGACCACTCGTCGTTTTCGGGCGACTATTACGTGCTCGGCCACATGCGCACGCCACCATCCGTCTTTGCGGCGAACGCGGGCATCTGTCTTGCGGACGGTACGAATGGCGTCGGCGTGATTGAGACATCCGGTTCGTTCTCGCGTCCTGCGGGAACCGGCAAGGGTGAACTGTGCTGGAAGGCGCACGCCTCCATGCCGGCGAGCTACGGATTGCGGGGCGGCTTCGCAGCATGGGGCGGCGACCTCACGGTCAACCTCGGGGGCGAAGGCGCAAAGCTTGTGGTCGGCTCCGACTACCTGCCGGAAGGCACGATCATCCAACTCCAGAGTCAATACGCAGATGGCGCGCTCACATTCGCGAACGGCATCGCGCTCGGCGGAAAAACACAGAACATATCCGTGTGGAACGAAAAAACTGCCACCCTGTCCGGCGATGTTTCTGACGCGGTCGGTGGAGGCCAACTTGAGGTCACCGGCGATCTCGTTTTCGCGGGAACACTCGAATTTGCCGCAGCGAATCTTGCCGCCGAAGCACCGTTGCTTTCGGTCGACGGTAATCTTGATCTGATGACTGCCCAGATTGACGTGCTGGCGGATGCCGGAGCGCTTCAGGCGTACAAAACGGACGGCGTCGTCCTTGCCTCTGCCACGGGCACAATCACGGGCATACCTATGCTCAAGCACCCGCTTCCCGGCACCTGGACTCTAAAGGCAGAGGGCGGAACGCTTTCACTCGTTTCTGTCGGCGGCACAATGATCTGGATCCGGTAAGGAGCGAAGAACCCATGAAGACAGTGTATGCCTTAATGATGGCGATGACCGCAGTCACAGCGCAAGCCGCAACGTGGAACGTGAAGGACTTCGGCGCGAAGGGCGACGGCACAACCAAAGACACGGTGGCGATCCAGAAGGCAGTCGACGCAGCGGCAAGCGCGGGCGGCGGCGAAGTGCTGCTGCCTGCGGGCACGTACCTTTCGGGCTCGGTGTACCTAAAGAGCGGCGTGGACTTCCACCTCGCGGAAGGTGCAGTGCTGAAGGGGAGCCCGGACCGCGCGGACTACTGCGCGTCGAACTGCTGTCCGCAGAACGCCGCCTCGGTGGGCGACAACACAAGCGGCGGGCACCTTCTTCTCTGTATCGAGCAGGAGAACGTGACGTTGCGCGGCCCCGGCAAGATCGACGGCAGCGCGCCCGCGTTCCTGAAGATGCCGGACGGTTCCCATCCAAAGAACAAGCTCCAGATCCCATGGCGTCCGGCGCAAATGGTATGGTTCGTCGAATCGAAGAACATTGTGATCCGGGACATCGAAATGGCGGATGCGCCATACTGGAGTTGCTTCGTTTACGGCTGCGAGGATGTGGAGGTGCGCAATGCGTACATCCACACAATCCGCCGCCCGCACACGTACAACGGCGACGGGCTTGATCTTGACAGTTCGCGGCGCGTGCGCGTGACGGGATGCCGGATTTTCACGGCGGACGACTCGATCACGTTACGGGCAGCCGGCAGCCGCCTGAAGAAGGACGGCGATATGGCGGACGTGATCGTCGAAGACTGCACGTTCTCGTCAGACTGCAACGCGATCCGTCTCGGTGTGGGCAACGGCAACATCCGCGACGCGCAGTTCAGAAACATTAAGATCGAGAACACGCGCTACGCGGTGAACGCCGTCGGGGCGTGGTCGCGCCCCGAACCCGGCGTGAACATCTCGAACATCTCGTTCGAAAACGTGACGATTGACGCCAAGGGCTTCTGCAAGTTTTACTACAAGCACGCCACGCACTCGGTCTTTGACAACATCCGCTTCAAGCATGTGCGCGGCAAGGTGCGCGAGCCCTCGATCTTCCAAGACACACCGACGCGACCGTTCCGCAACCTCGTCTTCGAAGACGTCATGATCGAGGGCGAGACGAGTCCGCGCGTCATCATCCGGTGAGGCGGGAGTTGCGCGTTTTCAGGGTTGCGGCACCACGCGAATCCACAGGGTTTTCCCCGCTGACGGGCCGTAGCCATTCATCACGCACAGCGTGGACCCTACGGTTATGACGTCTTGTGTGTA
>DAOTMQ010000103.1:0-1236 GCA_035450385.1 Kiritimatiellia bacterium
CCGCGTTGACCTGATCATCATCGGGGCCAATGGTCTTTGCCTCTTGGCTCAGGATATTGAAGGTCGGCAACACGGCGGCGGCAGCGGCCGTCGACTTGAGAAATGTCCTCCGATTGAATGTCATCGTATCCATCGTCTTCTCCTTGTGATCGTTGAACGACTACGCCCGGGCATTCATGCCCCCCTAAAGCATTTATCTGCCGTCCTTCTCCGATTCATGGTCCAATTTAAACAAAAAATGGGCGGTTCGTCATGTCCACCATTCGGTTATTTTCGGTACGCGCTTGACCCCGCACAGCCATTCCCTGTAAAATGCCGCCACGAACGAGGAGGATTTGCTGTTATGAGAAACAACCGTTACACACGTCGCCGTTTTCTGGCCAGTTCCGCATCCATGTTGGCCGCATCGGCCCTGACCCCGGCTTGCGCCACACTAGGAAGGCGGCGCAGTGCCACTGACCGCGTTACGTTGGGCAAGACCGGCATCAAGATGAGCCGACTCGGCATCGGGCTCGGCAGTAATGGCGGCAACGTGCAGCGCAATCTCGGCCAGGAGGGGTTCAACCGCCTCGTGCGCGACGCCTACGAACGCGGCGTCCGCTATCTGGACTGCGCACAGTCATACCGGACTTTCGAGTGGCTCGCCGGCGCGATCAAAGACCTGCCGCGCGACCAGCTCTTCATCATGTCCAAAATCGGCGGTAACCCTGAGAAACCGGATGAAGTGATCGACCGCCACCTGAAGACTTTCCAGACCGACTATATCGACTGCGTGCTGCTGCACTGCGCCGTCACGCCGACTTGGCCGCAGGAACGCGCCCGGCTGATGGAGGCGATCGACAAGGCACAGGCACAAGGCAAAATCCGCGCCAAGGGCATCTCCTGCCACTCGCTTCCGGCGTTGCGCGTCGCGGCGGCGTCGGACTGGGTAGAGGTCAATCTGGTGCGCGTCAACCCTCAGGCCGTGAATACGGACAGCGAAGTGATGAAGTGGAACGCGCCTGGTACAACGATCGAGCCGGTGGTGGAGCAGATCAAAATCATGCACCAGAATGGCCACGGCGTTATCGGCATGAAACTGATCGGCGAAGGCGCCTTCACCGACCCCGAAGATCGCGAGAAGGCAATACGGTTCGCCATGTCGATGTCAGAGATCGATGCCGCCACAATCGGCTTCAAGAACGCAGCCGAAATCGACGAAGCCATCGAACGCATGAACCGCGCTCTGGCGTAAGC